>NZ_CP162137.1:1505000-1805000 GCF_040833995.1 Leptospira sp. WS58.C1 | reverse complement strand
ATCCGATCTGCCCTGCGGCACCCGTAACTGCTACCTTAACTGTTTTTGCCATTTGAAACTCCTAACTTTTTATATACTTGAGCTTAGTTGTTTTTCAGCTCTTCGTCGATGATTTTCGTGAAATTTTGGATCGGCATATTGCCTTCCACTAAAATACCGTTAATGAAGAATGCAGGTGTTCCATTCACACCGTAACTTTGTCCTGCCTCCATATCCGCTTCGATCTCGCTTTTGATCTTGTCTTCGTCTGCGATACAACGATTGAACGCTCCCATGTCCAAACCGACTTGTTGTGCCAATCGGATCACATTCGCTTTTTCTAATTTTCTTCCGTTTTCGAAAAGGAGACTATTGTATTGCCAGTATTTTCCCTGAGGAATAGAACAGTTTGCAGCAACGTGAGCAAACATTGCATTTCTATGGAAATCCATAGGAAAATCCCTAAAGACCCATTTTATTTTATCCTTATATTGTTCTCTAAGAGCCTTAGTTGTGGTTTGGCTCATAGCACAGTAAGGACATTCGAAATCCGAAAATTCCACGATTGTAACTTTTGCATCCGAAGGCCCAATGGTTGGATTTTCACTAGGCTCGATCACAACACGGGTAGGAGGAGGAAGTTCCGGTCCGATAATCTCGGTATTGTATTGTTCTCTCATTCTTCCGAAGAAGGATTGTCTTTCTCTATCAGCCTGAACCGCTTTTAAATATTTTACGATCTCGTCTTGAACAGCAGCTAAAGGTTTACCTTTTAAGCTAGGCTCATTCTTAAATTGATTATAAGCTGCAATAATTTCGTCCTGCACAGGCTCGTAACCTCTTCCGAACTTAGTCAGTTCTTCCACAGGAACTCCTCTATCGGCCGCTTCTTTTTTTAGGATCTCTTGGGAAGCAAGTTGGGAGAAAAGTCTGTACATCTGCTGGTTGTTTTCTTGCAAATACTTACGATAAGCAGCCGGGTTCTCCCTTTTTACATCCGAAAGAGTATAAAATCCGAATGTTCCGATCCTCATATAATGTTCCGGGAGAAAGAACTTCACAATAGGATAAATCGATAATAGAACGTAAGCTAAAAAGATCCAAGGAATTACATCCTTGAATTTCTGACCGAAAAGTCGATCGAACTGAGCGGAAGAAGTTTCTTCAGACATAATATCCTTTCCAAGGGGAGAAAAGTTCCCCTAGCTGCCAATTTAGAAAGCTGAGTAATGGAGGCAAACGAATAATTCAGGGGCTGAAACAGGCCGAAATCCATTCGAATCCCTGAGAAAAAAACAGTTCAAATTCACTCTTATAAAGGAATTATTTCGAAAAAAAATTAAGCAAGCGATTGGATTTCCGATAGGAATTAATAGGGACCTGAAAACGGAGGTTTAGGTTTATGAACATAAATGGGATACATTCGGGACAGTATCCGGCGACTTGGTCTCCGGTGCAGAAAGAAACGAAACCCGAACTAGAACCTGTCGGCGACGTCCTGGAGATCCAAGGCGCCGATTGGAAAGGAATCAAACTCAAAAATGAGCTTGGAACGGATGAATTGGTAATGAAACCGAGCCCAGTAAGTGCAGAGGAAAGAATGAGTCAAGTGATCAGCCCGGAACAAATGAAAGATCTTTTATCTATGATCGTAAGTTCCAGATTTAGCTCCTTCTCCGAAACGAAAACCGGTCGCGGTAAAATAGATCTAAAAGGATAAAAATTGGCTTTCGAGTTAGGCCTTGTATTTTCACCTAAACTGGATTTAGCCTTAGGTGTCCTGACACTCATTGCAGTTTCAGGAATGGGATTCTTTTTTTATTGGGAAGTACTACGTCCTTACGCCGCCAAAACACGTCCAGGCCAAATGGACCCTCCTGAAGAAGGAGACATCTACGAGATCGTAGTTCCGGAAAGTACAAGAATTTATAAATTTTCGGTAGGCCAAGTTTACGGAGATATCCCTACCCTCTGCAAGTCCATACAGGACGAACATCTTGTATTCGTTTTAAAAAAAGGGAAAGATACGGAAGATTACGATATTCTAATCAATCGCTCAGGCCCTGCGATTATGAAACCTCCTCGTATGCAACATTTCGCCAAAATGGAATCCCAGGAAAAACTGGAAAGTCATGAGATCATAGGACAAACCGCGTCTTTCAGGATCTCGGACAAGATCATCAAAGATCGTATGACCCAATACTTCGAGATAGGACTCACTTCCAACTTCTTTATGAATAAGTTAGGAAAAGAAAGAATGAGATTCGTATTCTCCGTCGCAAAGATCCATCCTGGGCTTGCCACCAGATCCAGAGATAAAAAAGGTCTGTATTCTTTCGGAAAAGAAAGAGCTTCGGAAGAAGATTAAGATATTTTTTTAAAAGTTATCTTCGCACCGGTTGTATCCGGAGAAAGTCGCACTAATCTGCAAGAAATCCCCGATTTTTCAGTAAATTGTTTCGTAATCTCTGAGAATTTTTTCTCCAGCCTTTTGGAATCCTTTCTTCTGGTATAAATTAGAACGGCAGGACCACTCCCGGAAAGCGAAACACCGATCGAAAATTTCTGGATCTCTTCTACCAACGGTAAAAGTGGAAATTCGGAATTCATTCTATACGGAGTATGGATCTTATCTTCCAAAGCTCTTTTGAGAAGTCCAGGTTCTCCGGATTCTAAGAACTCCCACCAAGTGGAAATTCTACTCATATTAAAAATGATATCGGAAACCGGATACGTATCCGGAAGGCATTTCCTGGAATGATTGGTCGCGATCTCTAATTCGGGAATGAGAAAGAAACAATGTATATTTTTAGGGAACTTTCTTTTAAAATAATATAGTTTCTCCTCGGCAAAATAAGAGAAAACGAATCCGCCTAAATATGCGGGAGTTGTATTATCCGGATGACCCTCTAATAATGCGAGCTGATACAAGAACTCAGACTCACTCGGAAGTTTTGTATCCGGAAAATACACACTTTGCGCAAACCTTGCGGCAGAAAATCCCGCAACCACGGCGCTTGCACTCGAACCCAAACCGCCCTTTAAAGGAAGTCCAAGCTCCATAGTCACGGAATAAGGAATAGGAGAAGCAGCGGACACGGTTTGCGGAGAAACAAATATGGAAAAATACGTTTTATAAGATTGTAAAACTAAGTCCTCCTCATCGGTAAATACAGGAGCGGAAGAACCTTTGATCTTTCTTTTAAACTCGGTAGTTTTTCCGAATTCAAAACTGAACTCATTGTAAATCTGGAAGGCCAATCCCAATAGATCGAAACCGGAACCTAAATTAGCGGAAGTTCCCGGGACCTTAATCTGGAATTTGTACTTTGGCGCGCTCATAACCGAGTATCCGGATTTTCTGCCATCTTTTGGGAAATTGTCCGATCGTCATTTGCTTTTCTAAAACAAAAAGAATTCTGATTTGCGCTTAGTCTCCCGGAAGAAAGAATGCTCGCGTATGCAATTTGCTTGGTCAGACGCTTTGGTTTTATTTTTCTATTTTGGGATCATTCTCTACTCCGGTTTCAAATCCGGACGTAAAAGTTCCGAATCCAAGGAATTCTTCTTAGCGAACAGATCTCTTTCTTGGGTTCCGCTTTCACTTTCCATTGTAGCGACGGAAACCTCTGCATTGACCTTTCTTTCCGTACCAGGAATTGCTTATGCGGGAAACTTCACATTTTTGCAAGTTGTCTTCGGATATATTTTAGGAAGAACGGTTGTCGCCTTAGTTCTCATTCCACTTACCTATCATCATAATTTTCTTTCCGTGTATGAGTGGGTGGGGACCAGATTCGGAAGAAGATCCCAAAAAACAATGTCGGGGCTTTTTTCCGTAACCCGGATCTTAGGCGATGGGGTCAGACTTTACGCGTCTACACTTCCAGTGGCAATGTTATTAGAATTAGGACTTCCTAAAATTCTACCGTATACATTCAATCAATACTCGATCGGAGTTTGGACCTTAGCGATCGTAACCTTGATCACCGTTTTATACACGATGCAAGGTGGATTCAGATCGGTCGTATGGGTGGATACATTACAATATTTTGTTTATGTATTCGGAGGAGTATTCGCATTACTTCTACTCTACCAATCAAGTCCCGACCCTGTAACGGTTCTCACTTCCGCTTGGGAAGGAAACAAACTGAAAGTTCTAGAATGGGAAAATCCTTCCGCGACTTACTTCCTGCCTTGGGCTGTTTTGGGTGGGGCATTACTCAGCTTAGGAACTCACGGTGCGGACCAGATGTTTATCCAAAGATCACTTGCTGCAAGAAACGTAAAAGATGCCCAAAAGGCGATGATTAGCTCGGGTATCGCGGTATTTTTTCAGATGATCTTATTTTTAGGAATCGGGACATTCTTATTCTACAAATTTAACGGACAAACAATCGTTCAAGACAAGGTATTTTCCAAATTTCTAATAGAAGAAGTTCCTACCCCGTTTTTAGGACTTCTACTTTCCGGGATATTGGCATCTACTATGTCAACATTATCCAGTTCGATAAATTCCCTTTCACTTACTGCAAAAGCGGATTTCGGTTGGAATCTAGGAGGACAAAAGCTTTCTTCTCTATTCTTCGGGATCTTACTTTTTTTTAGTTCCTTCTTCTTTTTTTCCCTACCAGAAAATTATACAAAAGGACTCCTAGAGTTAGGATTAAAAATTTCCTCATTTACCGTAGGTTCTATGGTTGCCGTATTTTTAACGGAAGTAATCCCGTTCTTAAGAAAAAGGGTCATTGTTTCGGATCTGGGTTTGGCGATTGCGTTAGCAGGCTCTATCTTGGTGACCGGGATTTCAGGAACGGTAAAAAACTATAATTTTACGGTTCTTGTTCCGCTTGGAATGGTCTTATTCTGGACTTTCGCGTTATTCGCAGGATTTATTTTTCCGAACCGGAAACGATAGAATCCATAAAGGAAGCGAGTATCTTTCGAAATTCTTCCGCCTTCGTAAAATGGATATAATGATCCCCGCCGGGAATCGTCTCAAACATAGCGTTTGGAAAATACTCCAAACATACGATCTTATCGCTTGTATGGAAATATTCGGAATCGCCCCCTATGATAAATATTACTTTTCCGGAATATTGATTGACTCTTCCGGAAAACTCCGAACGGAACATATTTTTGGAGCGAGAGATGGCATCCACATTCAATTTCCAACGATACTGTCCGGATTCGGCTCGGTCCAGGTTCATGAGTAAAAAATTCCGGATAAACGGATTTGTAACGAACTGAGAAGTAGCCGAATCTATTTCCTGTCTATTTTTAAAGGAAGAAAGATCGGTTCTTAAAAGTGTAAGTTCCCCTTCATACTTGAAATCATAATCTCTGGGAGCGATATCCTGGATGACCAGGTCTTCTACTTTTTCAGGATACCTGAGTGTGAATGTCATGGCGACTAGGCCGCCCATGGAATGCCCAAGTAGAATCACTTTCTCAAGTCCGTGATCCTCTAAAAATTCTTTTATATCTTCCGCCATTACACTCAAAGAATGTTCCGAAGAATGTGGAGAATCTCCGTGGTTTCTAAGATCTAGGCTGTACACTTTGGAATACTTGCTTAAAAAATCGGAAACACTGACCCAGTTTTTGGAAGAACCGAATAACCCGTGTAAAATTAAGATAGGAGTGGTAAGAGTTGCCGTTTCTTTGGGTGGATATTCTTTAAAGAAAAGTTTCACTTCTTTAAACATTCCTCTTCTATCACTCTGAGTTTGGAATAGAACTTTTTTCCATATCTTGCAGGGAGTTCTTGCACTTTATTCCTGAAATTTTTGAGCACTGCTTCTTTAGGAAGTTTGGTATCACAAACCAAGGTTTCCCTATCCTTGGAAAAATGAAGGAGTCTCTTTTCCAAATGGGAAGAGAAGATAGGAGCATAGTTCCCGTTCGGTTGTAAAAGTAGATATTTTAGTCTGCGGTTTTCTTCGTCTTGCAAAACGCAGATCGGGTCTCTTCCACATCTGACCTCGGGCGTGTATTTTACGGCCAGGTATGCTGCAAAGTCACCCGGTTTGGAATTCGGGTACGCTTCCGCTACTTTCCAAAAAGTTTCCGGTCTGACTTTTAATTTAGATCCTTCCGGTGCATTGGAAAGTGTATCCGTCCAGTTTCCTGTTTTGGAATATACTCCGAGTTCCGCGGGATTGTTCTTCAAAAGATCTTCCAGCTTTTGTCTGGCTTTAGATCTGTATTCAGGGGATTGTAAAACTTCCGCGTATCTTTGTAGAACCACTAACCTACGGATTTTCAGGAATAAATACTCGTTTCCTTGGAAGATAGGACCTTCTTCTATTTTTGTTAAATAGGTAAAAACGGATTCTAATTCGTTCGGTCCTGAATCTTGGTAAAGTAGTTTTTCAATTGCCTTAGTGATGACAGGATAACTTCCTTTACTTCCCATTCTAAATAAAGCACGGGAATCCACCCAACCGGTGAGTCCATCCTTGTCCGTAAGTAATTGGAATTTAGAGTCTGCTTCTTTTTGATTTTCAGAAGAGAGTATCTCTCCGAAGGAAAGTTTGCGTAATACTTCCGATTTTTTTTCCGGGAACAGATAGAGCTCGGTTCCCGGATCCAAAACGATGTACTGCTTTCTGCCTTGCGCAAAAATGGAGAATGTACAGCTTACGATCAGTATGAGAACTACTAACCGTCGCAAATACATTCTTTTAAAGGGACAAGTCCTTTACCATTTCGGAGATACGAGAGACACCTTTTTTGATATCTTCTTCTCCCATGGCATAAGATAGACGAAGTGCATTATCGTCCCCGAATGCGATTCCCGGAACTGCGGCCACTTTATACTTATCTAAAAGATGAGCGCAGAATAATTTACTCTTGCTTTTCTCCGAACTAGTAGCCTGCAATTTTTTAAAACCTTCCGTTTCGTAAACTCCTGTGAGGTAAGGGAATACATAAAATGCACCTTGAGGCATATTTACTTCCACACCCGGGATTACGTTTAAAAGTCCTACGATCAAATCCCTTCTCTTTTGGAATGCTTTTGCCATCTCGCCTACACAAGCCTGGTCTCCTGTAAGTGCAGCTTCTGCGGCAGCTTGAGAGATAGAAGAAGGATTGGATGTGGACTGGCTTTGGATGGTATCCATGTTCTGGATAATATGCAAAGGTCCTGCACCGTAACCGATCCTCCAACCTGTCATAGAGTATGCTTTGGATACACCATTCGCAACGAATGTAAGTTCCTTTAGTTCGGGAGAAAGCATTGCCAGATTCGAAAATTGGAATCCGTCAAAAACGATACTCTCATAAATATCGTCGCTTAAAACCATGACCTTATGCTTTAAGATCACTTCTCCGATGGCTTCCAATTCCTTTCTCGAATATGCGGAGCCGGTCGGGTTAGAAGGAGAATTGATTACCACTACCTTTGTTTTAGGTGTGATCGCTTTTTCTAATTGGGCTGGAGAAATACGGAAATTATCTTCTTTGCTAGTAGGAACTATGACTGCCTTACCTTCCGCAAGGCGTACAATATCCGCATAGCTTACCCAATAGGGAGCCGGGATCACGACCTCGTCTCCAGGGTTTAAGGTAGCTAAGAAGAAATTATAGATAACCTGCTTACCGCCTGTTCCTACAATGATCTGGTTTCTGGTATATTCCAGTCCATTATCTCTTTTGAATTTAGTGATGATTGCGTCTCGGAGTTCCACCGTACCGGAAACGGCAGTGTATCGGGTCTGACCCTTATCGATCGCCTTTTTAGCAGCCTCTTTAATATGGGCCGGTGTCTCGAAGTCGGGCTCTCCCGCGCCGAAACTAACGATGTCTTCGCCTTTCTTTTTTAGTTCTGCCGCCTTAGCGCTGATTGCTAGGGTGGGTGAAGGCTCGATCACATCTAGCCTTCTTGCGTTCCATTCCATTTGGACCTCTCTTTTTATTTAAGCTCCGACTTTTTCTTCGAGGGATTCTCTGAATTGGTCTAGAGTGTATATTTCGTATTCGTATCCTTGTTCCGTAAGGAAAAGTTGTCTATTCTGACCGAATCTTTCTTCGTTCGTATCTCTCGAGATCAAAGAATAGAAAACCGCAGTATTGTCCTCACCTTTCGGTCTTAAGATCCGGCCAAGACGCTGTGCCTCTTCCTGACGAGAACCGAAAGTTCCGGAAACCTGGATGGCGATATTCGCATCCGGTAGGTCGATGGAGAAGTTTGCAACCTTACTCACAACAAGTGACTTGATCCTACCCGATCTGAACGCATCGTACAATTCCTGTCTTTCTCCCAAAGGAGTTTTTCCGGTAATCAGTGGAATTTTGAATGTTTTAGAGATTTCTTCCAACTGATTGATGTATTGTCCGATCACGAGCAGATGCGACTCGGAGTGTTTTTTCATGATCATGCCGATCGCTTTCAATTTCTCCGGATTTTCGGAGGCGAGACGGAATTTCTCCCTATCGTCTGCGATAGAATATCTCATACGAAGATCGTCTTCCATAGATACACGGATCTCTTTACATTTTGCTTCCGCGATCCAGGATTTGCTTTCCAATTCCTTCCAAGGCACATCGTACTTTTTAGGTCCGATCAAACTGAATACGTCCTCTTCCAGTCCGTCTTCTCGGACTAGAGTTGCGGTAAGTCCCAATCTTCTTTTTGCCTGTAATTCGGAAGTCATTCTGAAGACAGGAGCAGGAAGTAAGTGAACCTCGTCATACACGATGAGTCCCCAGTTATTCGCACTGAATAGATGGAAATGGGTGAAATCCCCACCCTTCTTCTTTCTATGCGTTAGAATATTATAAGTCGCGATGGTGATCGGTTTGATCTCCTTCACTTCTCCGGAATATTCCCCGATATCCGATTCAGGAATATCGGTTTTGTCTAAAATTTCGTTTTTCCACTGACGGATAGAAAGTGTGTTTGTGACCAGGATAAGAGTTTCCGCTCCCACGATCTGCATCACACCGATCCCTACGATCGTTTTCCCCGCACCGCAAGGAAGAACTACCACTCCGGATCCACCTTCGTTACCACCACCCGCATGGAAAACTTCCACAGAGGCTCTTTGGTAGTCTCTCATTCCGAACTTTCTACCCGACTTGGTAGTTGGCCTGAGATTGAATCCGTATTTGTTTCCCTCGTCGTAACCTGCAAGGTCCTCTACAGGGAAACCGATCTTGATCAGAGCCTGTTTGATATGACCTCTGAATTCCTTTTTGATATAGATCTTTTCGTTCTCTGTCTTTTCGATATACGGCTGGACCGCTCTATGATTAGAGATCTCTTGCAAAAATCCTTTTTCATTGGAGATGATACAAAGATCTCCGTTCTCTTCCTTGACCAGTTTTACTTTTCCGTATCTTCCGATCTGCTCTCTGATCTCGTTGACTACGTTTTTCGGAACGGAGTATCTAGAATATTTTTCTAAACATTCTACGATCTCATCTGCGCTCATCTTAATCGATGCGGCATTCCACAAGGAAAGAGGAGAAATTCTATAAGTGTGTAGATATTCGGGACTTTTTTCTAACTCCGCGAATTTGGATACGACTAGCTGGCAGGCTTCGAATTCAGGATTGTCCACCTCTAAAAGCATAGTCTTATCACTTTGTACGATTAACGGTTTACTCACGGCGTGGAATCTCCCCTAAAACTTAGACTGAAAATGACCCCTTCCTTGTCAAGAAGAAAGCGATTATACGGCCGAATCATAACGATCTCACCAAAATCCTGAATTCTCCGAATGCCTCGGAGTGACCTTTTAGCTCTTTTAGATCCTGTCCGGACAAAAGTGCATTACCCGGCGAGCTACAAGGTTCGACAGCGATCGCGGAACGATCCGGTTTTGTATAAATTTGATAATACTTTAATGGTATTTGTCCTTCTTCCGGTGGAGGACTTAAAACTGTGATAGAGTACTTTTTGATACGGTTTTCCAAAATTACTCTCGGTTCTTTCCCGTAGAATAAATGATCTAGGTTCGGGATCTTTTCTCCATCCAAAATGGAAGAAATTGGATTGGAAAGCAAAGGTTGGATCGGAACTAAGTTCTCCCCTAATTCCAAATTTTTATCCAACTGTATATGTAGTTTCCAATCTTCATCATTTTTTCCTAAATTTAGGTACGGGTGATAACCGTATGCAAATCGGATAGAATCGGATCTTAAATTATTAAATCGAGTCTTCACACTTAGAAGAGTCCCGGAAGAAGTCTCTTCGACTGAATATTCTTCTCGGATGGCAACTCCGGAAAGCGGAGAATCCTTCCATTCTTCCGGGAAGATCACTCTGAACTCCGCACCCTTCTGGTTATTCTTGAGTTTCAAAACTTTTCTTTCTAAAGAATGTACTAAACCGTGAACCGGAAAGCCGTTGGAATCACGGATCAATTCCTTTGCATGCCACTCTTTTCCGTTTAGAACGAATTCGGAGGATGCATGGCGGTTCACCCAAGGGAACATGAGAAAATTACCGGATTCGAATATACTTAAACTTTTATCATACGGGAGAATGATGGGAAAACTTTCCTTGGTAATCGGATGGGTCCAGTCCCAGGAAAGCCATTGGGTACCGTCGGTCAAAAAACGAGAGTTCTCCGTCCGAAATTCATACATTGCGGGAAGGAGGTTGGGAAAACTAGCTGAGAGGGAAAGTAAAAAACGGATCTGAGACTTTTTTTTGGGCGCCAAACAAAATGGAAAGGAATTGAAGCGATACCTAGGCCTCCCAGAATGGGCCCGAGGCTCTCAGATGAAATTCCTATTGCGCAAATCCCTACTATTTGTATTAGGAATCTTGTTCTTAAGCCAATGTTTGTTCCTTTCGTTTCCGAACCAAACTTCACCTATCCCGAAAGAAAAATTAGTCACCGGTTCTTCTACGGATAGCCCTGATAAAATTCTACTTATTCCGATCGAAGGCGAAATTTCCGATAAAAAATCCTCAGGCGGACTTTTATCCGGAGAAAAGGACAGTATTGTCAGCAGGGTCAAAACCTATTTGTCCATGGCATCTAGAGATCCTGAGATCAAAGGAGTGATCCTAAAAATAGATTCTCCCGGCGGATCTGTAACTGCAAGCGATCTAATCCATCATGAAATTTTAGAATTCAAAAAGAAGAAAAATGTCCCTGTTCTTTCCCTATTCATGGACACGGCAGCTTCCGGTGCATATTATTTAAGTATGGCCACGGATCATATCCAGGCCCATCCGACTACGATCACAGGATCCATCGGGGTTCTTAGATTCGGGATCAATGCGAAGGAAGCATTGGATAAATTAGGAATTAAAAGCAGCACGATCCGTTCCGGTCCGAACAAGGCCACCGGAAATCCTGTAGAAGAATTTACTCCGGAACAAAAGAAAGTTTTCCAAGACATTATCATGGAGAATTACGAAAGGTTTTTGAGTATTATCAAAAAAGGAAGACCTAAATTAAAGGAATCGGAACTTAGAAAACTAGCCGATGGAAGAATTTACTCTGCAAACCAAGCGTTGGAAACCGGACTCATAGATTCTATCGGTTATTTCGAAGACGCGGTAGTGCAAGTGACCAAACTTCCGGGTTATAGAGCTTCATCTTCGCAAACTCCAAGGATCGTTTTCTATTCTTATAAAGGAGCTCAGCCGGAAAACTTCTACCAGATAGATAGCGATACCGGCACCGGTCCTACGATATTGGAATCATTATTACCTTTCCGTATCTCTCCGGACCATAAATTGCATTATCTATTCTCACCCGAATAAGGTTCTCATAAAAAAAATCTAAAATGCTTTTTAACTCCCTACCCTATCTAGCTTTATTTTCGCTCACTTTCTTATTGTATTGGTCTCTTCCTCAAAAAGCGAGAAAACCCCTACTTTTAGTTTCTTCTCTTCTTTTCTATTTTTACTCGGGACCTGCTTTTTCCATTCACTTCTTGATAGTGATCGCGCTAAACTTTTATTTTTCACTCATACTTTGGAAGTATAAAAGAGAAGGAAAATCCACGACAAAACCTCTGGTTTGGATCATAATTCTTAATTTTATTAACCTAGCCTTCTTTAAATATTTTTACTTTTTCCTGGACACTCTGGATTTCTTTACAGGTTCTTTGCAGTTTTCCGAATTCGGAAAAGGGATCCATATTCCTCTTCCACTCGCGATTAGTTTTTATACATTCCAGTTGATCGCTCTTCAGGTGGATATTCACAGGGATCATGTTCCGGAAAGGATCTCTGCTTTAGATTATTTCTTATTCATTCTATTCTTCCCGCAATTGATCGCTGGCCCGATCATGAGAACCACGGACTTCCTTCCGAAACTGGACAAACCGGCTATCGATTTCAGTCGAGTACAATGGGGGATCTTTCTCATTCTGTCGGGTCTGTTTAAGAAGGTAGTGATTGCGGATAATATCGCAGGTATCATTTCCGGGATTTATCAGCACCCGGGAGAATATAATTTTTTCAGTTTATATATTTCCACATTGGGATTTATCTGCCAAGTTTATTGCGATTTCAGCGGGTATACGGATATCGCAAGAGGATCAGCATACCTTCTAGGTTATGAGATCCCGGAAAATTTCAGAGGGCCTTTCCTTTCTCCAAGTTTTAGGGAATTCTGGGGACGCTGGCATGTTACCTTATCCACTTGGCTAAGAGACTATCTTTATATTCCGTTAGGTGGAAGCAGAGGCGGTTTTTGGCGAACCCAAATGAATTCCATGATCACTATGACTTTGGGAGGTCTATGGCATGGAGCAAATTTCGGTTATATAATTTGGGGTGCCTATTTAGGTCTAATCTTGGGAGTGGAAAGATTTTTCTCACCAGGAGATCCTAAAAAAGAAGAAGAACCGAAAGGCTGGAAACGGTTCTGGAAAGTTGCATTGATCGTTCATTTATTTGCGATCTCAGGTATCTTCTTCCGAACGGCAGCAGCCGGTAAAAATTCCCTGAATTTAGCTTGGGACTATTTTACAGGATTTTTAAATATCATAGGCGGAAAAGCATTGGTACGCTGGGAAGAATTGGCTGCATTCATTCTATTCACGTTTCTCTGGAATGCCGTTCAATATTACCCGAACATCAAAGAGAAAATACAGATCAGATTCCGCTGGTTATTACCTTCTTTCTCCATCATTATACTTTTATTAATGGGTATATTCGGGGATGGAGGCGGAGAATTTATTTACTTCCAGTTTTAAAATTTGTTCCTAAATCTCCAAGTTTCCTAGTCCGATGAGGAAGGAGAATAATTTCCGGTTTGCCTTTCTCCGGCATTGGAAGGAATTTGGAAGTAGAAGCTGAAAAGGAAACTTTCAAATAATGTAATTTTCTTTTTCTCGGATTTTCCTATGAAAGATAGACTTCGACTCCTCGGAATAATTGTACTTCTTTCACATGTCATTGGATGTTTTCCTCCTTCCTGGATCCGAGAACTACCGGAAAGGCCCGAATCTTCTAACGATATAGTATTAAAAGGTATCTATAACAAAAACCTCCCTCCCTTCTCCCCTTTGACCTCGGTCACTTATAAGGAAAACCAAACGGAAAGATTGGAATTTTCGCATTCGGAAAAAACTTTCCAAAAATACTACTTTAGGGAGATCGAAGAAAAGGGAGAAATCCGTCGGATAAAAATAGAAGGTACCGGACAATACGAGTCCAGAGGAAATTGGCTTCTTCTGGAGACACGAAAGATCAAAAAAGAAGAATCCGTTTGGAAAGATGGAAAACAAATCTCGGGTCCGGAAATAAATTTCCTGGAAACTTCTCACAAACTATTATATCATTACGATCCTTCAAACGATTCATTGATACCTATGATCTATGAATCCGGATATAGGGAAAAACCTTTCGGAGTTGTAGAAGGTACAAATTCTCCGTATGCGGAAGACGAGTTTTTCCGGATTGCTCGCAGGAATTATTCCAAGAAGGAATACCAAGGCCACGCTTATTTTAAGGTAAAATGAGAAGTTCCACTACGATCAAACAATACGTGAAAGATGCCTGGCCGGTTTTGATCGTCCTAAATCTTTCCATTCTTGGCTGTTTAGGAATAGGATTGAAATTTTATACGCCGCCTGTCAAAATACCGATCGTTCTGATCTTAGTATGTTGTTTTACCATATTCATTAATTTTTCCGCATTCGTTTTATTTCTAACCGAGAAGATCCTACCAAGAGAACAGGAATTCGGCAAGATCATCAAACGTTTTCGCAGAGGGGATAGTAGAATGCAAAACTACGTTCTACCTTTGGACTACGTGGATGAAAATTACGAGATCCGCGGAAGATGTATGACCTATAACCCGATCGGCGGCGACTTCTATAATTTCTTAAAGGACAAAGAAGGAAATTATTGGATGGGGATCGGAGATACTTCCGGTCACGGCTATGTCGCCGGTCTATTCAGCCTAATGATCATGAACCAAATGAGCCATCTCGTCCATAAGTTCGAGACCCCTCATGAGATCATAGACCAGATACTGGAACATCTGGAAGAAAGGACGAATACCTATCCCCATATCCACCGAAGCCTATACGCTACTTTCTTATTGATGAAGGCGGATCATAAGGGAAATTTTACTCATTCAGGGATCCACCCAAGTCTCGTTCTATATAAGAGAAAAGAAGATAAAACTCAGGTAGTAGGTACGGACGGAAAATTCCTTTCCACTGTAATGAATTCTCCTTTGAAAAAACCGAAACTTTCTCAAAGTTTCAAAATGGATAGAGACGATATCTTATTCTGTTTTACGGACGGTCTATTTGAACAAAAGAATCGAAGTATCGGCGGATATTATGGAGAAAATTTGTATAAGTTTCTGGAAACCGCTCCGAAGAAGAATATTCGCAAATTGATAGACGATCTGTTTTTAGACGTGGTGAAACATACTGGTGGAAGGATTCAGGACGATATGAGTCTTTTGGTGATCAGAAAATTTTAAGATCCTAATTTACTCTTGAAGAAAGTCAATAAATCCGCGATCCTGTAAGAATGGACCATGAATATTGGGTCGTAAGACTTTCCGGAATCCTACTCTGGAACGAGAGAGATATTCGTAAAATTTTAAGGGTGGTTTCCGACAGTAGTCTTGTCACAGGACTCACGGAAGAAGAAACACTGGACTTTTTACAGTACGGTTTCGAAGAAGAATTGGATTCCTTAAAAGAAACCTATGACTGGACAAATTTTAAAAAACAACTGGTTTCCAAACTTTCCAAAAGAGAAACGAAGGCACCAGGTCTTTCCGTTTTACATCCGGACCTATTAATAGAAGAAGATTAACCTTTTCGTAAGTTCCCATGATTTATTTCGAGGGAGAGAATTATCATTTTCTATTTTGTAATCCGGATTCGGTAGCAAGGGTCCATTCTAAAATTTCTCCTTTTTACGACTTTCCAGTCGCCGAGATCGAAGAACTTCCTTATTTATATTCCCAACCTGCAATTATTCCTAAATTTTTATATGAGCTGGAGTATGATCGTAAAACAACTCCAAGCTCTGCGATACAAACACCTCCCTATTTGAAGTTTACGAATGGGCTACTTTATTCTGAAGATTCGAAATTCCCGAAAGAGTCGGAGGAAGTTTTTGAAGGAGATCGATATCCCATTCGTTCCAATCCCTACAGGGTTGTAGGAACTCCAACAACTCCTATTCTAATCCTTAGGGAAAATCAACAAACCCAAATAGGAAGCGTTCAGACAGGAACGTTTACACTCTACAGAATGTTCCGAAAAAGAATGTTCTCCACCAAATATCTTTCTCTCAGAGATATAGTGAATCCTGAACTGAACGAAGAGAAAGTAATCCAAAAAATAGAAGATTTGTATTTTGATCGGGAAAGTAAAACCTATCTATTTCGTTTGGTAAAGATCTTGTATGCAGGAACTCCAACGGAAGAACAAAGTTTAGTCTCCAATCTTTTCACGTACGAAATAGAATTCGCAAAATTTTTAAGGGATAGGATCTTCTCCATTGAAATACTTCCGCTTATTCACGGACCATTCTTAAATTCTATTTTAAATAAATTGGATGAAAGGATCTTAAAATATTCGGTTCCAAAACTTTCCCCTCCTGTCCGAAAAATCGTAGAGAAAAATGTTTCTAAAAACAAATGGAAACAGATCTTAGAAAGTCCGAGTAAAAAACCGGAACCGGGAGAATCTTTTCCGGAAATCGTGGAAAAAGAGATTTTCCGTCGTTTTTCCAGAAGGATCTATTATGAAGAAGGGACGTTCCCCGTGTATAAGAGTCCTTCCCCAAAAGTAGAGGCCCTTGAAATCAACGTCGCGGATTATAAACATTCCGCCGAAGAGGAAACTTCTAAAATAGAAATAGAATTCAAGGCAATCTCCGGAGAAAAATACAATCTGAATCGCAGTTCTAACCAAATAGAACTCTATACAATTACAAATGACAAGATCCTACTGCGCTTCCTAAAATATATGGAAGTGATCCGGATCGATATTTATCTTTCCAAAAAGGAAAGAGTCCAGTATGAGTTTTTTAAAATATCGGCGGATTCAATTTTGGAAATCCCAAGGTACGATCAGGCGAAATTGATCGTAGGAGCAGGCATCAACTCCGAAAGAAAGCCCTTGGAGTTTAGCCTGCTCTCTTTTTCATACTAATTAGGTTTCGGAAGTAAGAATCCTTTTTACGGCATTTTTCCAAATTCGGATCTCTTTTTCTCTCAAACTGGCGCTTAACTTTGGAGAAAATTCCTTACTCGTTTTTTGGGTCTTTTTCAGATCGTTTACGGAGGAATAAAAACCTCTTTCCAGTCCGGCAAGATACGCCGCACCCAAAACGGTTGTGTCAAGATTAGAAGGTCTTACGATCTTCTTTCCTAAAATGTCCGCTTGGTACTGCATGAGCCAGTTATTGGCAGTAGCTCCCCCATCCACTTTTAGGACTTTCAATTTGGAACCGGTATCATTCTCCATCGCTTCCACTAATTCATAAGATTGTAATGCGATGGATTTTAAGGCCGCTCTGGTGATCTGCTCTTGGGTGGTATCTCTTGTCAGCCCTAAGATCGCACCTCGAGCGTTCATATCCCAATAAGGCGCTCCTAAACCGGAGAATGCAGGCACAAATACTACCTCATCCTCCTTGGTCACGGAAGCAGCCATCTTTTCGGAAAGTTTGGATTCCTTAAAGAATCTGAGATTATCCCGGAGATACTGGATCACTGCCCCACCGATAAAGATGGAACCTTCTAAACAATAGACCGTTTTTCCTTCCGGCCCGCAGGCAAGAGTTGTGATCAGATTATTTTTAGAAATTTGTAATTTGTTTCCCGTGTTGAAAAGTAAAAAACATCCCGTTCCGTACGTATTCTTTGCTTCTCCGGGCTCTGTACATAATTGGCCGAATAGCGCTCCCTGTTGGTCTCCTACGAGAGAAGAAATCGGAATTCCATCCGGCAGACCTTTTACACCTTCCGTTCTTCCGAATAGGCTTGAGGAATTATGAGTTTCCGGCAAGATCGCTTCCGGTATTTGCAGGATCTTTAATAGTTCCTTATCCCATTCTTTCTTTTCAATATTGAAAATGAGAGTTCTACTCGCGTTTGTATGATCCGTTTTATGCGCTTTACCCGCCGTCAAACGATACAATAAATAAGTGTCAATGGTCCCGAATAGAACCTTTCCTTTTTCCGCTTTTGCACGAACACCTTTTACATTGTCCAAGATCCATCGGATCTTTGTACCGCTGAAATAAGCGTCGACGACAAGGCCTGTCTTTCTTCGGAAGATGGGTTCTAAACCTTCTTTTTTTAATCCGGAGCAGAAGTCGGAGGTCCTACGGCATTGCCATACAATCGCATTGTAAACCGGAACTCCGGTATCCTTATCGAATAATACGGTGGTCTCTCTTTGGTTGGTGATCCCGATAGCTACCGCTTTTTCCGGTTTTAACTTCCCGTTGCGGATCGCCTTCAGAATGAGCTTTTCCGTTTTAGCCCAGATCTCTTCAGGATCATGTTCCACCCAACCTGGTTTTGGAAAGTATTGTTTAAATTCGGAATACGCACTTGAGATCACTGTTCCGGATTTATTAAAACAAAAAGTACGTATACCGGTGGTTCCGGCATCTATACCGATAATATATTCACTCATTCGATATCTCCCTGATCGATTGAATTAAAGATTAAATTTGGATTTCCAGACCTTCTCTTGCCATGATGATCTCCAATTGGTTGTCCGGATCAAACATTTCTTTGTATTTAATCGCGCGCAGATATACTGCATCCAATTTTTCGTCATCGTAAGAAGGATCATGATGGAACATTACTAATTTTTTAACATTCGCCCTAAGCGCGATATCCGTCGCCATGGAAGCTGTGCTATGCCCCCAATCGATCTTTTGTAAAGACTCTTCGAAAGTATATTGAGTATCGAATACCAGAACGTCCGCACCTCTGAAATAATTCAGATAATCTTCTATATTTTCCATCTCGTCCAAATTGAATTCGGCATCGGATGCGAAGATCAGTGCCTTACCGTCTTCTTCAAATCGATAGGAAAAACTCCCTCCCGGATGGCGCACCGCTTTGGAAATTGCAGTGACTGAATCCGTTACTCGAAAGGCCCTTCCTTCGGGTACATGACGAAACGTCTTTTCTGCTTGGAAACCGTCGAAAGGAACAGGGAAATGAGTGAACGTATGTTGGTATCTCAATCTTTCTTCCAGATTTTCTACGGAACTTACAAACTCAAATTTATTGCCTGGAGTATACAAAGGAACGAAGAATGGAATACCTTGGATATGGTCCCAATGAGTGTGTGTGAAGATCCAAATCGCTTTTCCTCTTCCGGAGCCGTAACCCTCATGTAAGATGGAGTTTCCCAGTTCTCTGAGTCCTGTTCCTCCGTCTATGATAACAAGTTTATCTTCCTTATCCCGGATCTCGATACAGGTAGTATTTCCACCGTAGGTGCTCCAGTTGGAAAGCGCCAAGGAATCCAAAAAATCCTCGATCGCTTCCGGACTTTGCAGGTCGGACGGAGATGCTAGACTTAGTATCCTCAAAATTTTCGATCGAATCAGGTCTCCCTGAACGGGGGAAGAAATGGAGCCCCGCACTCCCCAGAATTTGATCCGCATACAGTTTTAAATATCGTCCGAAACCTCTAGTTTCGCTACAAAATCGAGCACTTAGTTTTCCCGAATCAGTAGTTTTTGCGAGCGATTTCTTATTTTATTTGAAATAGATTTAGATCGGATTTTGCTCTAAAAAAGAGTTTACCTCCGCTTTGCCACAATTTAGTCTAATGGATCGGGTTCCCTCCCGGTTTGGAAATTTATTCTCAGTTTTCTGAGAAGATCCGTTGTTTTCTTAGCCCGAGGATAGTCAGAGAAATAGAGATCGGAGCCACTCATTGGAAGGTTTTCAAACAGACGTATCCCTGGAACAAGGGTCTTGTGTAGTCAAGATCCAAGGGAATGTAAGCCTAAAGAACGCATTTGCGTTAAAGGAACTCATCATCCGCCAGTTTGACGAGGGGCATAAAGATATCATCTTAGACTTCGAAGGGGATGTTTACTTGGACTCTTCCGGGATCGGCGCCATCTTCAATACCCAAAAATACGTCACAGAAAGGCACGGGCATCTCAAACTCAGAAACCTGAGTAGAGACGTGATGACTATCTTAAGGATCGCGAATCTAGACAAACACCTGGACATTATCCAATAATCACTTTTCTACTCTTGTCTAAAACCCATGTTGGAAGTTCTAAGGATCTATACGGATAGTCCTCTCCGAAATTTTACGTATCTAGTCAGAGAACCGAATTCCAAAAAAACACTTTCTATTGATCCCTATGATCCGGATCAGATCACCCAAGTTCTGGAAAACAAGTCCTGGGGTCTGGATTATATTCTAAACACTCACGAACATAATGATCATACTTGTGGAAACGACGGGCTTGTTTCCAAATATGGAGCCCAAGTTTTGGCTCACCCCGCTGGACTTGGAAAAATCCCTCATGCTTCTTACTCGTTAAAAGAAGGAGAAAAAATTCTAGAAAGTCCGGACGGAAATTCGTATCTAAAAGTTATGTACACTCCCGGACATACTTTCGCGCATGTTTGCCTTTTGCAGATACAGAACGGCTCCCCATATGCGGCATTTACAGGAGATACGATCTTTAATTCAGGGGTAGGAAATTGTACTAGAGGCGGTGATCCTAAAACTCTATACGAAACTGTTCTGAAAGAATTTAAAGATCTTCCCGGACACGTTAGATTATATCCAGGTCATGATTATCTTAAAAACAATCTGAAATTCAGTCTTTCGATTGATCCTTATAATGAAGCGGCTTCAAAGGCATTGTCCAAGGCGGAAAAATTAAAGGAAGACCAAGAATTTTGGACCACAAATTTCTCGGAAGAAAGAACATTCAATCCCTTCTTCCTTGTATTTGACCCGAAAGAAAATTTAGTCTCAGGAATACGTAATAAAATGCAAGACCCATCCTTAGCTTCGGATCCTAAAACATTATTCATTGCACTTCGAACTTTGCGGGATAAATGGTAAAAGATCTTCTTTTTTATTTTTCCGAATTCGGTACAAACAATATCTAATACTATATAATAGCCTGTCCCAGACAAGGGACCAGGCTATCGAAGCCAGCGCAGCGGACTATAAATAAGAGAGAATACTCCGGTAAATTTTTAGGAATTATCTGTGGTTCTCTTTAAAAGAATCCTTTTCGTTTAAAAGCTTCTCCTTCTCCATTGAATTAACCCCATGAAAAAGTATGATATTCTCGTAATAGGCTCAGGAGGAGGAACAAAACTAGTCACACCTCCTTCTAAACTAGGTTATAAGGTAGCCATTTTAGAAAAAGATCGTTTGGGAGGAACCTGCTTGAACAGGGGTTGTATCCCTTCTAAGATGCTCATCCATCCTGCGGAAATTTTAGCCCAGGCAAAGGAAGCTTCTAAATTTCAGTTAGGGATCCCCGGTCCATTCACCGTAGATTTTAAAACTTTGGTGGAAAGGATCTCCGCCACAGTGGATGCCGACTCCGACAGTATCATCCCCGCTTATGAAAAAAATCCGAACATAGACTTTTATCCCTACGAAGGAAGGTTCGTGGAAAATAAGGTAGTAAAAGTAAACGGCGAGTTACTCACCGCTGATCGTATTTTTATCGCTGCGGGATGTAGGCCTTCTATCCCGGATCTTCCAGGCCTCGCGGGAACTCCTTATATGACTAGTAGAGAAGCGCTTAGAAGAACGGAACTTCCAAAAAAACTTTTAGTCCTTGGCGGAGGTTATATCGGTCTTGAACTTGGATTTGCATATTCTGCCTTCGGATCTAAAACCACTTTTATTGTTCGTAAAAGAATGCTCTCTCATGAAGACAAGGATATCATCGACGGTTTCGAAAAAGCATTTTCTAAAAGAGAAGATGTTCGTTTAGGAACGGAAGTAAAGAAGGTAGACTACCAAAACGGGATCTTCCGTTTAGAATGCAAAAATTCTAAAGAAACGTATACTTTAGAAGGAGATGCACTTCTTATTGCTACCGGCATCAAACCGAATACGGATTGGTTAGACCTCCAAAATACGGATATCCAAACCGATGAAAAAGGATATATCAAAACCAACGAATATCTGGAAACTACTGCGGACGGAGTTTATGCTCTGGGGGATATCAACGGAAAGTATTTCTTCCGCCACTCCGTTAATTTTGAAGGAGAGTTTCTATTTAACTCCTTATACGTAGAAAAACATAGAACTCCGGTCGAATATCCTCCCGTTCCTCACTCCGTCTTCACACACCCTCAAGTGGCAGCCGTGGGAAAAACGGAGCAACAATTAAAGGAAGAAGGGATCGAATATATCTCTGCAATCAATCCTTATTCCAGTAGCGCCACCGGAATGGCTAGACTATCCGAAGACCAATTCGTCAAAATATTGGTAAGTCCTAAATCCAGAAAAATACTAGGAGCCCATATATTAGGAGAAGAGGCGTCAAATCTCATTCATCTTTTTATACTCCTGATGACTATGGGTGGGACTCTAGAAGACTTGCTAAAGATGATTTATGTTCATCCCGCTTTGCCTGAAATCGCAAGAAACGCTGCCAGGAAAGCCAAAGAAATCTTAAGCTCTTCCTAAAGCCAAAAGATTGTCGAAACAGGGCTTGTTCAAAATCATAGAATTGGAGCGTTTTTTCGCGGATGAATAAAGCTTTAGAAATAAAAAATTTGGTGAAGACCTACGCCGGGGGAGTGCAGGCCTTAAAAGGGATCGATCTGACTGTGGACGAAGGGGACTTTTTTGCCCTTTTAGGTCCGAACGGTGCGGGTAAATCCACTACGATCGGTATCTTAAGTTCCTTAGTGAACAAAACTTCCGGAAAAGTGAAAATTTACGGAGCGGATATAGACACGGACCTTACATTAGCAAAATCTTATATCGGTGTGGTACCCCAAGAATTCAATTTTAATATATTCGAGAAAGTAGAAGATATAGTTATCAACCAAGGGGGATATTACGGTCTTTCCAGAAAAGTGGCGGTAGAAAGAACCCGTAATTATTTAAGACAACTTGGACTCTACGAGAAAAGAAGAGAAGGTGCAGGCAGACTGTCCGGTGGAATGAAAAGAAGGCTTATGATCGCAAGAGCCTTAGTGCATAATCCGAAAGTTTTGATCTTGGATGAGCCGACCGCCGGTGTTGATATAGAATTCAGACGTTCTCTTTGGGACTTCTTAGTAAAACTGAACGAATCCGGGATCACGATCATTCTTACCACACATTACTTAGAAGAAGCCGAAAATCTTTGTAAGAAGATAGCGATCATAGACCAAGGAAAGATCGTGGAGAATACTTCCATGAAAGAACTTTTGGTAAAACTGGATACTCAAACGTTCGTATTGGATCTACAACAACCGCTCTCATCCGCGATAGATCTGAACGGATTCCATTTGAACAAAGTGGATGATCTCACCTTGGAAGTGGACGTCGGAAAGAACAATTCATTAAACGAACTATTTCGACTTTTAGACAAAAGTGGGATCCAAATCACAAGTATGAGAAATAAGTCGAATCGATTGGAGGAATTATTTTTGAAACTCGTGGAGAAAAAACTGTGAACTTCCAAGAAAAATTCAACGCATTCTCCACAATCGTTCGAAAAGAAACGGTCCGCATCCTAAGGATCTGGATCCAAACATTGATCCCGCCGGGTATTACAATTTCCTTATACTTCCTGATCTTCGGAAAATTAGTGGGTTCTCAGATCGGAGATGTAGGAGGTCATACCTATATCCAGTTTATCGTTCCCGGACTAGTAATGATGTCGGTCATACTGAACGCTTACAATAATGTGGTATCTTCCTTTTTCGGAGCGAAATTCGGAAAGAATATAGAGGAACTTCTAGTTTCCCCTACTCCGGCTTATTTGATCGTGCTTGGATATTCTATAGGTGGAGTGATCCGCGGTGTTTTAGTAGGATTTATCGTAACGTTGGTGTCCTTATTTTTCACCGAATTAAAACTGTACGACGCGGGAATAGTAGTGATCACAGTAGCACTTTCCGCTTTGATGTTCTCTATGGGAGGATTTTTGAATGCTTTATATGCCAAAAAATTCGACGATGTAACCATCATTCCCACATTCATACTGACTCCTTTAACCTATTTGGGCGGAGTATTCTATTCTATCAAAATGCTTCCGGACACTTGGCAGATCATTTCTAAGTTCAATCCTATTCTGTATATGGTAAACGCATTCCGTTATGGATTTTTAGGAGTAAGCGATATAGATCCGTTAGAAGCTATCGGACTTTTAGTGGTAGGGACCATTCTACTTTATTCCATCTCCGTATTTTTACTAAGCCGTGGATACGGTACGAGGACCTAAAGGTATGCAAGATATATTTATAGAAATGGAAAATCTTTTGAGAAACGGACTCTCTCCTTCCGAACTGCGGATAGAGGATTTTTCGGAACAACATGCAGGTCATTCCGGAAACCCGACCGGAAATACAAGAGGGACTCATATCCGGATCTTTATCACGAGTCCCGAGTTCCGGGGAAAATCCCTTTTGGAACAGCATAGGTCCGTTTACCGGATCATGGATCCATTCCTAAAAGAATGGGGAGTCCATGCTTTGGAATTAAAGACTTCTACCCCTTAGAAAAAAGATTGTCCGGGAAGAGATTCTAAAAAGTGCTGATAGTAAAAGAGTCTAAGATATAACAGATGACTGTCCAAGAAATTCGGGAAAAAATCCAAGCAGGACTTCCGGGCTCGGAAGTAGAGATCCAAGATCCGTACAACGACGGAGTACATATCAAAGCGATCGTAAAGTTTTCCGGATTTGCCGGAAAGTCCGTCGTGGAACAACACAGAATGGTATACGCCACGTTAAAGGACGAGCTGAAAGCCGAAGTCCATGCCTTAGGTCTGGAAACTAAAGTATCATAATTATTAACAGATAGGAACAAGTATCATGGATAAAGAATTACAAGATAAGATCGAAGGATTGATCGCTTCTAAAAAAATATTTCTGTTTATGAAAGGGACCCCTGACGCTCCTATGTGCGGTTTTTCCGCCGGAGTGACCAACGTTCTAAGAAGCCTGGGTGCTGATTATAACTCGTTTAACGTTCTTTCCGATATGTCCATCAGAGAAGGGATCAAAGAATTCGCAAACTGGCCTACTATTCCTCAGTTATATATTGACGGAGAATTTATCGGCGGTCACGATATCGTTGTAGAAATGGCAAGAAGCGGAGAACTCCAAAAAAAAATCGGTGCCTAATATGATGAAACTCTTCCAATACGATACTTGTCCTTACTGCGCTTTTGTTCGCGGTCATTTTTCGGAAATGGGCCTAAAAGAAGGTAAGGACTACGAATTGGTTGAGGCCAGCAGAGGAACCCCAGGCAGAGAGGAGGTCCTACGTTTAGGAGGACTCTCTCAGGTTCCTTTTCTGGTAGACGGCGATATCAAAATGTACGAGTCAAGAGACATCGTAGACTATGTAAAAAGTAAGATCCAGAAATTAAGGACCGTAACCTAATACATCCAAAATTTTTTCTCCTACCTTTCTATTCTTGCCCAAATAGGGATAATTATGAATATATAATACAGGATTGAAATTCAACTCTAAGATCCTATAATCCCCCTCAGACTCCAGATCCTTTACTATAATATCCACACCGCAGATCTTCGCTTTGACCGCTTTTGCAGCTTCTACCGCTAGTTTTTTATAGGAAGAATGTGCGTTATCAGTCACATCCACTGAATCTCCACCTGTGCTGATATTGGAGTTTTTACGAACAAATACGATCTCTCCGGCTTTCGGGACGGATTCGGGTTTTCTGCCGGACTCGTTTAGAACATTCAGTTCAGTTTCATCCAATCGTATTTTTTCCAGAGGGGTCACATGCCCCACTCCTCTTCTTGGATCTGAATTTTTTTCCTCGATCAGTTCTCGGATGTTTTTTTTACCGTCACCGGTAACGTTCGCTGGAATACGATTACATACTGCGACACACTCGTCCCCGATCACTAAAAACCGATATTCGTTTCCTTCCACAAACTCCTCTACGATAGCGGTTTCTGAAAATCCGAGCGCTATTTCCAACGCCTTCTCCTTATCTTCCGTTGATGAAGAAGGTGGAAGAATACTGATCCCGATCCCGAAATTTGTAGTCACCGGTTTTACCACCATCTTTCTATCCGAATTTTTGTTTAAAAATTCGAGTCCGGAATTCAGGTCGGAGACTGCAGTTCCCTTGGGCACAAGTATATTCGATTCTTCTAAAATACGTTTCGTGATGGTCTTATTTTCCATCACAAGGAAGGTCATATAGGAATCCAGCTCCGTTTTGGAGGCTTCCTTTACGAGTCTTGTGATCCCTTTTCCTGAAAGTCGGATAAAATGGCTAGGACGATCTAAGATCTCTACTTCCAATCCCCGGTTGAGTGCATCTCGGATCACAATCTGAGTGGAAATCTCCAGATCCTCAAATCCTTTCAGGATGAATTCATTCGGATCTAGTTTTTGTCCCGGTTCCAGTTTGTATTTCAATGGTTGCAGATCCTTGCGGTCGGATTCTTCTTTACTTTTTCGGATTCTTCTATTTTTATTTTTTCCGCCAATGACTTTTGGACTTCTTTAATAAACATATTAAATTTGCCCGGAGTTAGCTCCATCTGTGATTGGTTTCTATAATTTTCTTTAGCCAGATGGATCCCAAGATCCCTAAATTCCCAGTTTTCGTTCAGGATACGATCCATTAGTTTTCCGGAAGGAGTACACGAAGCGTCTTCCCAACGTTTATTCATAATGTTTAAAATTTCTTGGTAGAATCTTTTTCCCGTATGACGATCCAATTCTTCCGCAATAGGTAAAAGACTTTGGGTAAATTCCTTTCCACGGGATATAAAATCTTCTTCTTGCCCGTCATCATCTAAAACTTTTAGCCCAGGTTTTCTCCCTTCCCAAATGATCCTTTTTGTATTTTCTCTGATCCTTAGTTTTTCCTTTTGGTCTATAGATTTGCTTTCTTTCAATAACCCATCCAATAATATCATCTGAATATAACCAAGGCTTGGTTTGTGGATTCCCGTAGGCGATTCAGGTTGGAGATCCAAACAACGGATCTCAATGTATTGGATTCCTCTGCTTTGGAGAGCGTCGAGGGGTCTTTCTTCGTTTTTAGGGATCTGTTTAGGACGGATCGGAGAATAAAATTCGTTTTCTATCTGCAGATAATGGTCGTTCAGTTGGTTCGGAATTCCGCCAAATCCCTGGTATTTTGAATAGGGAGTGCTGACTGCGTAACACATCCCGTCTATATATTCTTTTAAAGAATTGTAATTAATAGGAAGTTCATCCTGAACTTTGCTTGTATATCCGATCTCGCTCATTCTCAACGAAGTAGCGTAAGGGGCATAATAAGTATGTTCCTTATGTTTTACAAAAGGGAAATCGCTATTCACAGGCAGAAAGGTTTCGTCAAAAACAGGAGTGGCTCCGGTTAGATATAAAATTTCAGGAACCCTTCGCATAAAATTCCGGGTAACGGAAAGATATAATTCCGAAATCTCCTCCTTGGTGAATGCATGGATCTCTTTTCCTAAAATTTGTTTTAAAAACAGATTTGAGAAGGAAAAATTATAATGAACTCCCGAGATGGTTTGCATCCTTCTTCCATATCGCAGACCTAATCCGTTCCGATAGACGGTTTTCCATTCTCCGGAAAAAGAATGACCGTATTGTCCGAGAGGAATATCCTTATCTTCTTTAGGAAGAATCGGAGGCATACTAAAAGGCCAGATCCATTCATCTTTCAAATGTCTGGAAGTGAATATATGCAGATCTTGTAATTCTCTTACGATCGCCTCAATCCTAGGTCTAGGGTTCGTAGCGAATTCAAGTTGAGGTTCCGAAAAATCCGTCTTGATAAAATGGTTTGTCAAGCTGGAACCCAAGGATTCCGGATGAGGAGTAGTAGCAATCCTTCCGTCGAAAAATATACGCATACTTTCCTTTTCCAAACCGTGTTTTGCTTTTACAGCATGACGCAGATTCGGAAATACCGGAGTTTTGGCGGATCGATTCATTTTATATTCCTATATTTCTTTTTTTTAATATTATTCCCCTAGAGGGATCCCGTCTCCCCTTGGGTCTGCCGCACCATACAATGTACCATTCTCTCTCTTTACGCAGAACAATTTTGCCATATTATTTCCAAGACGGACTTCATGTTTTTTCGCTTTTAACTGGTTAAAAGTTGCAGTATCAGTCGCGGGCCCTTCGATAGAAAGTGCATCCGGAAAGAATTGGTGATGTATCCTTCCCCTGGCAACGGATTCATACAATGTAAGATTTAAGTCTAAATTAAATAAAATGGATTGTAAAACCGCATTTACTATGTACGACCCCCCCGGTGCACCCGTGACCAAAAATGTCTCCCCATTTTTAAGAACGATGGTAGGAGACATGGAGCTGAGAGGTGTTTTTCCCGGTTGGATGGAATTTGCTTCCGCACCGATGAGACCGTAGACGTTCGGTTCTCCCGGGGAACGGCTGAAATCGTCCATTGTGTCATTTAGAACAAATCCGTATCCATCCAATACAACAGCCGCGCCAAATCGATAATTGATAGAATGTGTGGTTGAGACCGCATTTCCTTCGGCATCCACTACCGAAATATGAGTGGTTTCGGGAGATTCCGCTTTTAAGTTCAGTCTGTTTAAATATGTGGAGCTAGGCGTCGCCTTCACTGGATTGAAATCCGAAATTTTTTCTTTGGCATACTCGGAAGAAATCAATGTGTCTACCGGGATCTTAGTAAATCCTGGATCTCCTCCTAGGACCGCTCGATCCGAATATCCTCTTCTCATAACTTCCGCTAGGAAGTGATAATAATCACTTGTGGAAAAATCGAACATAGAATGAAGTTCTTTCGTTTCCAACATCTTTAGCATTGTAAAAAGATGAACACCGGAAGAAGGAGGAAACATAGTGAGAATATGATAATTTCTATAAGTAATCTCTAACGGTCTTTCCTCCTTTACCTTATAATTTTTCAGATCGGTAAAATGAATGGAGCCCCCATTAGCAGAAACTTCTTCTGCGAAGGCTTTCGCTATTGCTCCGGTATAAAAATCCTTGTCTCCCGTTTCCGAAATGATCCTTAGAGTTTTTGCAAGATCTTTCTGGACGAGTACATCTCCGGATTCCGGGATTTTTCCTCCAGGTAGAAAAATCTTTTTCATTCCAGGGCTCATGTCCTGTTCCGATTCTTGGATTGCTTCCGAAAGATCCGGATAAACCACAAATCCTTCTTCCGCCAATCGAATTGCCGGCGCTAAAACCTCCCTTAAAGGCAGTTTTCCGAACTTCTTATGGATCTGCACAAGTCCGGCCACCATTCCGGGAACTCCTACGGATTTGTATCCGAGCAAGGATTCTTCCTTGGGACGTCCCTTATACATATTACGATTCGCTAAAGAAGGCGCCCTTTCTCTAAAATCGAAAGCGTACGATTTTCCGGTTTTTGCATGATGATAAACTAAAAATCCGCCTCCCCCTATTCCTGTAGATGAGGGACGTGTAACGGAAACCGCAAAAGAAGAAGCGACCGCCACATCGATCGTATTTCCACCCTTTTTATAGATCTCCAATCCAACCTTGGAGGCGTCTACGGAATCGGTGGAGATCATGATCTTTTTGGATTCTGCAAACAAAGTGTTCGGATCTATGCCGAACTTGGGAGCAACAAGATTTTGTGTGGAAACTTCCCTTCCCTCGATGAATAGAACGTTCTTCTTGCAAGATACGGAAGTAAAAAGAAGTAGAATTAAAAATAGAAGGAAACTTTTGGGAATAGGTCTAACGGTTCTAAAAGACATTATTTTTCTCTAGAACGGAAGACTAATTTTAGTTCCTCGTTTTGTATTTCCAAATTCACAACGCCGCCGTTTTTTAATTCTCCGAACAGGATCTCTTCCGAGAGTTTTTTGGAAATATTGGAATCTATCCACCGCTGTACAGGTCTTGCCCCGAAAAGAGGATCATAGGATTTTCTGGCAATCCAATGCAGGACTTCCTCTCCATAATGGATTTGGATACTTTTTTCTTTGAGTCTAGTTTCCAGAAGTTCTAGCTGTTTGCGAACCACTTTAGAAACGGTGCCTTCATCCAAAGCGGAGAATTCAATAATAGCGGTAAGCCTATTTCTGAACTCAGGAGAAAACTGCTTTTCGATCGCTTTTAGCCCTCTATCAGTCAAAGCTGTATTATCGAATCCTAATGGATTGGAAGCCCTTTCTCTGGCACCCGTATTTGTCGTCATGATCAGAATAACCTGTTTGAAATCCGCTTTCCGACCATTATTGTCCGTGAGGGTAGCGTGATCCATGATCTGCAAAAGAATATTATAAATATCCTCATGCGCCTTTTCGATCTCATCTAATAGAAGAACACAATGCGGAGTGCGAACGATTGCATCCGTCAATTGACCACCTTGTTCGAAGCCAACATAACCGGGAGGAGAACCGATCAGTCTAGAAACGGTATGTTTCTCCATGTATTCACTCATATCGAATCGAATGAATTCTACACCCAAAATTGCCGCGAGTTGTTTTGATAATTCGGTTTTTCCTACACCTGTAGGACCCGCGAACAAAAAAGAGCCCACGGGTTTTCCCGGCTCAGACAACCCGCTTCTGGAAAGTCGGATCGCTTGGACTAGCTCTATCACTGCTTGGTCCTGTCCGTAAATTTTACGTTTTAATTCTTCATCTAATACTTTTAGTTTTTCCCTATCATCGGCCTTTACCGTTCTAGGAGGAATTTTAGAAATTCTGGATACAAGTTCCTCTATCTCTTTTACGCTCACGATCTTAGACTTGGAACTTTCCCTTAGTTTAACTTTTGCACCTGCCTCATCTATGAGATCGATCGCTTTATCGGGAAGTTTACGATCTAAGATGTAACGTTCCGCAAGTTTTGCCGCTTCTTCCACAGCTTGGTGAGAATATTTTACGGAGTGAAATTGTTCGTATTTTGGCAAAAGTCCTTTTAATATCTGGATGGTCTCTTCTACACTTGGTTCGTTTACTTCTAATTTCTGGAATCTCCTAGACAAAGCATGGTCCTTCTCGAAGATCGCCTTATATTCCTTGTATGTTGTAGTTCCAATACAACGAAGTTCCCCGTTAGAAAGTGCAGGTTTCAAAAGGTTAGAAGCATCCAAGGATCCGCCGGAAACAGCTCCCGCACCTATGATCGTATGGATCTCATCCACAAATAGTACATTGTCCGGGTCGGAGGAAATCGCCTGCACAACATTTTTCAGTCTTTCCTCGAATTCTCCTCTGAACTTGGTTCCCGCGAGTAGAAGTCCCATGTCCAAAGAATATACTTTCGTATTTTTTAATACATCCGGGACCTTTCCGTTTACGATCTGGAGTGCAAGTCCTTCTACAATTGCGGTCTTTCCGACTCCGGCATCTCCCACAAAGATCGGATTGTTTTTGCGACGTCTCGCGAGAATATGAATGGTTCTTTCGATCTCCTCGGCTCTTCCGACAAGCGGATCCAATTTACCTAAACTCGCTTTTTCCGTCAAATTTACACAGAAATCAGACAAAGGATCTCCGCTTTGTTTTTTGGAAGTCTCGTCTGTTGGAATTCCTTCTCCTACCTTCTCGCCGGATTTTTTAATTCCATGAGAAATATAACGAACCACATCGAAGCGGGAAATATCCTGTCTTGCTAAGAAAAAAACCGCGTGGGACTGATCCTCTCTGAATAGAGAAGCGAGAACATAACCCCCATCCAATTTTTTCTTTTGAGTGGATTGTACATGAAATGCAGCTAACTGAAGAACTCTCTGTGCTCCTATCGTATATTCGGGCTCTATTTCTCCGAAACTTTCCGGAACCGATTCCATTTCGGTATCTAAATATTCTTTCAGCTCGGAACGTAACTGGTCTAAGTCCGCCCCGCAGGCAAGAAGGACTTCCGCTGCAACAGGATCGTAGGTTAATGAAAGAAGAATATGTTCAAGAGTAATATATTCGTTTCTTCTTCTAAGGGCTTCCGTTCTCGCTTGGCCCAGAGATTTTTCCAGTTCTTCGGATAAGGTCATGATTCTTCCCCTTCTTCAATTTCCATCTGGCAATGCAACGGATGTCCATGTTCCTCTGCAAGCAAATGTGTCTCGTTCACTTTAGTTCTAGCCACGTCATGAGAATAGACTCCACAAAGAGCCTTTCCGGTCGTATGCGCCTGCAGCATAATTTGTTCGCTCTCGACTTCAGTCCGATAAAATACCACGCGGAGGATCCAAACCACAAACTCCATAGGAGTATAATCGTCGTTTAAGATCACTACCCTATACTTTGCCGGTTTTTTAAGTTTCAGTTTCTCCTTTGTGAGAACCTGTTCTTCGGTTTTTAAATCGCTCATTGGTATTCGGATTCTCCCCTCAAGGCCTCTTCTTTCAATGGGGAAGAAAGATTGGTTTCCCTTATCATTTCCTGCATATGCATTCTTTCGCTTTCTAAAAAACGTTCAATCGCATTTCGAGCCTGGTCATGGAAAATAAAATGGGAGCTATAAGTAGGAACGGCAGGAAATCCTCTTAAAAATTTCTGCTCCCCCTGTGCCCCGGCTTCAAAAATCTCAAATCCGTTCTTGATTGCATATTCAATCGGAGCATAATAACAACATTCGAAATGTAGAAAAGGATAATGGGAAGAAGAGCCCCAATATCTTCCATACAACTTCTTTCCTTTTTTCAGATTGAATGTTCCGCCAATCGTATCCCCGTCCTTCTCCGCTAAAAATAATACCAGATTTTGTGAAAATTTATCTAAAATGATCTTAAAGAATTTTCGGTTCAGGTAAGGAGATCCCCATTTTCGGGAATAAGTCTCCGTATAAAAAGTATAGATAGAGTCCATATCTTTCTCGGAGATTTCTTTCCCTTCTTTACATAAGATCCGAATTCCCGATTCTTTGATGGTCTCTCTTTCCTTTTTGATCTGGATCCTTTTTTTGGATTTAAAATCCCCCAAAAAATTTTCGAAACTGGTATAACCCCGGTTCTTCCAATGAAATTGATGAGTGATCCGAGTGGAAAATCCCTGTTTTTCTAAAGCTCTAGCCTCTTCTTCCTCTAAAAATAGGAAATGAATACCGGAGAGTCCTTCTTGTTTCGCATTTTCTAATAAGGGAGGAAGTAATACATTTAACGCTTCTTCCGCAGATACATTATTTCTTCTTAATATTTTTTTACCGTTCACAGGAGTAAATGGATACGCTACAAGACCTTTGGGATAATAAGAAAGCCCGTTTTGGGAGAAAAAATTTGCCCAAGAATGATCGAAAATATACTCACCATACGAATCAAACTTACGGTAAAAAGGAAGAGCGGAGTGAACTCCTATCTCGTCTTCTGCCATCCAATACTCCGGATGCCAACTTGTCTTTTTACCTACGCAGGAAGAAAGTTCCAGTGAATGGAAAAATTCATGATTGGAAAAAGGATTTTCTGGATCTCCTAAAAGATTCCAGTCCTCTGCCGAAATTTCTTGGAGAGAGGATATCCTGGCGATCTTGATTTTATCGGGCATTTGCTATTTCTTGGACGTTTTGGAGCCTTCTATCGTTCTCTCTGACTCCGAAAAAAAACGTTTCAACTTTTCGAGAGAACGATGGACGATCACTTTTATATTGGATTCGGAAAGACCTGTGGATTCGGAGATTTCTCGCACCGATTTCCCTTCCAGCTTTGCCATAGTCAGAATCTTTTTTTGTCTAGGGTCTAGAACATTCAGCCAAGATTCCAGTCCTTGAAGGACCTCCCACCTGTCCTCTATGGAGGTTTTTTCCTCTTGCGCAAAACCTTCCATTTCCGTAGAGACTATTCTATCTCTGGTCCCTTTTCTGCGGATATAGTCTATGGTCTTGTATCTGGCAATGGAGAAAAACCAAGGTGCAAACGGTTTCTCCCTTCTATAGGTAGCCCTAGCCTTGTGGATACCGATTAGAATATCCTGGATCAGATCCTCTCTATCTTCCTTGTCACGTACCTTGGAGCTTAAATGATTGTTTAATATTTCCCTGCATTTGGATAGTAGGAGTTCATACGCCTTGGAATCGCCTTCTTGGGACATGCGCATTCTTTCCGAAAGAATTTGCCAGATATCTTGCTTTTCCGCCATGTAACCTTATGCAGTTTGACTCGAATCAATTTGTGAGTCGTATAAAGAAAGCTATTGGACTGGATTTTTTAAGGATGTCCAATCTTTCTTACTTTCATACGGAAAATCTAAATCGGGAGGAAGCATGTCAAATTCAGAAACGGACAAGACTAACAAACTGATTCAAACATTGAGTTCCAACCTGGAAAAAGGGAGTCTGAATAGAACCAACCTTTTTCTTTCCTGTTTGGGTCTAATTTTTTTGGGAATTGCCTTGGGATGGTCCGCTTCCAACGTAATTGGCCGTAGCCATGCTTTCCCGGGTTGGTGGCCTGAACCTGCATTAATATTAGTTTGGGGAATCTTCTCCGCTTATCTTTTCAGCAAACTTGCTTTCCCGGAGGAAACCTCCGTCTGGTTTTTTTGGGTTTCAGGGCTCTTTCTTGCAGGTTGGGCTATTTATATTATAAACCGAATTTTAACGGAAGAAACTTCAGCCCATATTCATTTAGGATTTTGCTCGGGAACTTTAGCAATGACTTCCATTCTATTCGGAGCCGGGGCTTGGTTTCTCCTAAAAAAAATGGCGAGTTCTCGACCAGGGCTTTCCGGATTTTTATTCTTAAACCTTTTATTAGCAACTTCCAATCTATCCTTAAAATTTATATGTTCGGTTCAAGATCCTTCCCATATTCTACTTTCGCATGTAATCTTTACATTGATCTGGATCGGGGCATTATACATTCCCATCCGAAAAAAATTCAGTTGGTAAGTTTTAGTCCATAAACTCCCAGGCTGTTCTAAGTTCTCCTTCCGATTCTACAGTTTCGAGTAAGTCTTTAAAAAATTCGTTTTGCCCTAGGGTGGAACCGTCACCCACCATCACTAAAAGATTTTTAGCTCTGGTCATTCCTACATTCCATCTTCTGGTTTCGGCTAAAAATCCGATCTGACCTTCCGGATTGGAACGAACCAAACTAAAAACCACTGCATCCGATTCCCTTCCTTGGAAAGAATCCACAGTCTCCACTTCCAATTGAGAAGAATACTCCGGAAGTATTTCCTCCAATTTTTGTTTCAGAAGATATCTTTGGTATCTATAAGGAGAAAGTAAGATCAAATTTTTAGGAGTCCATCCCGCATCCAAAATTTTTTTCACCATATTTACCGTGAACTCCGCTTCCCAAGGATTCCCCAAACTACCTTCCGAATTTTCTTCGGCGGTATCCGTTCCGGAACTATCTAAAAAAATGAGGCTAGAGCCGAACGGCTCTCCGGAATCGAAAGGAATATTTTTCCTAAGACTTGGTTCCAATCCTGATTTTAGTTTATTCTGATAAAACATACGATTCGGGAAAGCCTGGATCGGATCGGTCATTCTATACTGTGTGTCTAAAAGAAATACTCTTTCCTTATCTTCGAAAACGGGAAGAAGTCTCTCCATTAAAGAAACTTTAAGCAATGGATCTTCCGAGATAACGGTAGGAGGAAGCTGAAACGGATCTCCTGCTATTACAAACTTCTCCGCTTTTAAGATGGGGATCCAAGATGATGGTTCGATTGCCTGGCTTCCTTCATCCAAAATCGCATAATCAAAATGTAAATTATGAAGTTGGTAAGAAGAAGCCCCCGTATGAGTACATACGATCACCGGATGGGACTTCAATAAATATCGGATCAGCACCTTCTGTCTTTCTTTGATACTTTTTCGCAATGTATCCGCTTCTTTATAGAGACTTTTTCTTTCCTCCGCCTCTTCCTTTCCGAAACTTCTTTTGTATTTACGGGCCTTCTTCAATAATTCCTGGACTTCTTTTCTATCCCTTTCGATCAGTTTCGCTTCCGAAGAACGATTTAATTTCATCTCCAATGAGTTCTGAAGAATGTCCGGATGCATCCTAGCGGGATGACCGATCCTCAAAACAGGTACTTTCAGTTTTTCTAATGATTCAACAAGCAGATCCGAGGCGGAGTTTGTAGGCGCGGAAGCTAGTATCCTTTTCCCTTCGGAGGCTAAGATGCGGATCGCTTCTACGATCGTTTTAGTCTTCCCGGTGCCTGGAGGACCGTGAATTAAAATAAAATCTTCCGTTTGTAAAATTGCAGATACCGCTTTTTTTTGGGAATCGTTTAGATGTTCCGATAGATTAGAAAGAGGTTTGAAATTCGGTTTAGAAACTTGTAATTGATTGGAGAATAGATCCGCAAAGTATTTCTCTCTGGAACCTTTTTTAGCGGAGATCACTTTTTCTAATGCGCGATCCCATTCTTTAAAACTCGTTTCATCCGGAAGGATTTCCAAAGCGAGTTTACCATCTTCTACCCAGTCCGGGACTTCTTCCATATAGACCTGGTAAGAGTCTTCGTTCGCTTTTAGTAAGACGGAGATATATTCCTCAGCTTCTTTTACGATGCGTACGGGAGTTCCGGGTCTGAAAAGTTCGGGAATACTTTTGGACTTAGTCGGTTTTAGTAAAACCTTCCAATTTCCGTCTGCACTGAGCTCTGCGTCTTCGAATACTAATGGAAATACGGTGAAACCGTCTTGGACTCTTTGATTGAGATCGGAGGAAGAAATTTTTTCTTTATACTTATCCAGCTCCGCTTTTCTTTCTTTTTTTAAAGATTCACGTAAGGCGGAATAATAAGATTCTTCCATTCCAATTAGTGTCGGTCCGGAGAAAGTACTACGATCTTATAACTTGGAGTTTTTTGGTCCTCACGAGTAGGAAGACTTTCCGCATAATGAATTGCGGATGCGAGTGTAGTTCCCGTAGTTAGTCCTGCAAAAATCCCTTCTTTTTGGTACAGCTCGGATTGATAACGAAGCGCCTCATCTCTATCGACACCGATATATTGGTCCGTAACTTTTGGATCGAAGGATTCAGGAAGTCGTATACTGGAATCTCCGTTTACCATCTTACGGATGAAGCGAGAATTTTTACTTACTCCCATGATAACTCTAAGAGAGGGTTTTTTACTCTTTAAATATCTTCCTACACCGGAAAGAGTTCCTCCGGAGCCTCCTCCTGCAACGAACGCATCGACATTCCCAGCGAGATCTCTCCAGATCTCAGGACCGGTAAACAGAAAATGAGCATTCGTATTTGCCATATCCTTGAACTCGTTCAGGATCACGCTGTTTTTCTCTTTGTCTTTTGCTGCCTTTGCGGTTTCTAAAAGAGAATCGTCCCAATTCCCTTTTGCAAGCTGGACCACTTCCACAGCGGCCCCATAGGATTTTAATTCTTTGATCTTTTCCTGGTCCGTATCGGGAGCTAAAAATACTTTAAATTTGTATTGGCGAAGTGTAGAGATCCAAGCCAGAGAAATTGCGGTAGTATTGTATCCTGCTTGGAAAATAGAACCGCCCGGCTTCAGTTCCCCTCTTCTTTCTGCGGCAAGCACCATAGAAAGTGCGGTCCTATCCTTTACACTTCCCGTTGGATTACAAAATTCCGCTTTTAGATAAATTTCCACATTCGGAATATGGGAACCGATCTGGTTGAGCCGAATAAGTGGAGTATTACCGATCATCTGGAGAACGTTCTCCTTGATGGGTTTGGCTACGCTTAATTCCCTTCCGAAAGCGTTTTGTACATTATTCAAAGCCCCCAGAAGGCTATTGCCGAATTCATCTATGGAACGGGAAATTTCGTCGAACATAGTCTTCTAGGGTCCTTATTGTATTTAGAAAATTACTGATGAGGGGCGTACAACCAAGGAAGATCTTTTCGGTTTTTCTCCTCATAGGAAGAGATCTCTGCCGCATGCTGTAGAGTTAAACCGATATCGTCCAATCCGTTAAATAAACAATATTTACGGAAAGAGTCCACTTCGAAATTATAGACGTTCCCGGAAGGACTGATCACATTCTGTTTGTCCAGATCGATCTTAATTTTGGCTCCCGGAGTCTTATCCACGATCTTGAAAATTTCGTCCACTTCTTCCGCTTTTAAAACAACTGGAAGCATACCGTTTTTGAAACAATTATTATAAAAAATATCGGCGAAAGACGGAGCAATAATTGCTCTAAATCCGTAATCTTCCAATGCCCAAGGAGCGTGTTCTCTGGAAGAGCCGCATCCGAAATTGTCTCTGGCGACAAGGATGGAAGCCCCCTTGTATCTATCAAAATTCAAAGAGAACTCAGGATTCGGTTTGGTTCCCTCGTTGTCCAGGTATCTCCAATCATGGAAGAGATGGGTCCCAAAACCAGTACGTTCTATCTTCTTTAAAAATTGTTTCGGAATGATTGCGTCCGTATCTATATTAGGGCGATCAATTAGGACCGCTAAACCTTCGTGTTGAGTAAAGGGTTTCATGAGTTAGTATCCTTATTTCCAGTTCCGAATATCTACAAAATGTCCTTCGACTGCGGCTGCGGCGGCCATTGCAGGACCTACTAGGTGAGTTCTTCCGCCTTTTCCTTGTCTTCCTTCGAAGTTACGATTGGAAGTAGAAGCACATCTGTCTCCCGGTTCTAAAACGTCGTCGTTCATAGCAAGGCACATGGAACAACCTGGTTGCCTCCATTCAAAGCCTGCTTCTATGAAAATTTTATCCAGACCTTCCGCTTCCGCTTGGCGTTTCACTCTTCCGGAGCCTGGGACTACGATTGCTTGGACCTTATTGGAAACCTTCTTTCCTTTTACGGTTGCCGCGGCCACTCTTAGATCTTCAATCCTGGAATTTGTGCAGGAACCGATAAATACCTTATTCACAAAAACATCTTCCATCTTTTGGCCAGGCTTCAGGTCCATATATTTTAATGCGTTTTCGATACTGATCTTTTCTACTGCATCTGGTGCATCTTTCGGATCAGGAACGATACCGGTCACAGGAACTACTTGTCCTGGAGAAGTTCCCCAAGTCACCTGAGGAGCGATCTCTTCCGCTTTTAATACGATGCTAGTATCGAATTTTGCTCCCTCGTCTGTCACATAACGTTTCCATTTTTGGACAGCCAGATCCCATTCCGTACCTTTTGGAGCGAAATCCTTTCCTTTCAGATAATCGAAAGTAATTTGGTCCGGAGCGATAAGTCCTGCTCTTGCTCCCGCCTCGATGGACATATTACAAACAGTCATACGAGCTTCCATACTTAAGGAAGAAATTGCGGAACCTCTATATTCGATCACGTATCCGGTCGCTCCACCGGTCCCGATCTTTCCAATGATCGCAAGAACGATATCTTTTGCGGTAACATGAGGAGAAAGTTGACCATCGACTCTAATCTCCATGGTCTTCGCTCTTCTTTGCAAAAGAGTTTGGGTAGCAAGCACATGTTCTACTTCGGAAGTTCCGATCCCGAAAGCTAAGGCACCGAATGCGCCATGAGTAGAAGTATGGGAATCTCCGCAAACGATCGTCATACCAGGATGAGTAAGACCCATTTCAGGTGCGATCACATGGATGATCCCTTGGTCCGGATGGTTTAGATCATAAAGAGTAATACCGTTCTCATTACAATTTTTGATCAGAGTTTTCATCTGGTTAGCGGAGATTGGATCAGCCAATTCCAGATCGCGGATCCGAGTGGAAACGTTATGGTCCATGGTGGCGAAAGTAGCTTCCGGGCGACGAACCTTTCTTCCGGCCATACGAATACCTTCGAAAGCCTGGGGACTTGTTACCTCATGGATCAGATGTCGGTCTATATAAAGAAGATAAGACCCTCCGTCCATTTCACCGACCAAATGGTCTTCCCAGATTTTTTCGAACATCGTTTTCATGGTGTGTAAATCCCCCAGGGGATAATTCAAGAGTAAAGATTAGACTTCCTGACGGAAGTTCTCTTCCATGCTAAAAATCAGGGGTTTTTCGTAAAGAAGGTTCCGGGAAGAAGGCCCCGAATCTATTACTTGCCTCGGAAAACGAGTAGAGCCTTGCCGATTCCAATCTCGTCAAAATCGTATAAGATCCTCGGTCTCAGAATTTTTTTACCATTTAAGAAGGTCCCTGTTTCCGAAACCAGATCGTATAAAATGTAGCGGTTACGGACCTTTCTGATCCTTGCGTGATTTTTACTGACGGATTGTTCGTATAAGACCAGATCGCAAAGATCCGAATTTCCGATATTGGTCTCCGCTCTTGCAAGAGAGTATTGTTTCCCTGGATTTCTTCCTTCTTTAAAAACAAGGGTCGCTTTTTCGTAAGATTCACCTTGTTCGAATTCCTTTAAAGCAACGGGGGCAGCCCTTTCGGTCTCGATCTTATCTTCTTCCGAGTAAACAAGTTGGTATTGATTACCGTACATTTTCCGGTACGCGTCTTGTTCGAATTCAATCGTATGAAGTCTCTCTTCCGCACTCACAGTTCCTTCCGGATTCTGCTTTTTGCCCTTTTTTAATACTACGATCAGAGCAACCAAGGTGAGAACGAGTAAGAAAGTAAAGCTAGGAAGAAAAATAGAAGGATGTAATAAGAAAACCGCAAGCCTTGTCCGAAACGGAAGGTCATACGAAAAACTCAATCGCCTGGAATTTTTAGTCTCCAGTTCTACTTCCAGATTTCCACTTCCTTGGAATTGCCACTCGTCCTGAAAAGGAGACTCGTAAATTAAGGACCAAGGTTCTTTTCTGAAATAATCCAGGTCCCCGAACACTTGGGTCCTGAAATCAGGAGAGTTTAAAGAGTAGAATGTTCCCCCATATCTTTTAGCTAAAAACTTTCCCCCATTCGAAGGAAAAGTAAGAACGTTGATCGGAATATTCGGAGTGTACTCCCCGTTCTGAGCCTCGTTGGATGGGATCAGATCATTATCGTAAAAGATTGTTAAAATATAATCCGTCTCTCTCAAACGAGGAGAGATCTTTTGGAAAACATAATCCAGATTCGCGGAAGTATTCCTATTGGATTTCCCGCCCGGGACCTTGGCTTCTTTCAAGGCATCCGATTTACTCAGGTCGTCCTTGGAGAAAAATACATCATCCGTAAAAAAAACAAAACTGAATCTGTCTGCAGAATCCGCTCTTTCCACGATTGTTTTTAAGATCTCAGTGGCTTGTACATTATGATCGAATGAGTTCGTCATCTGAGTGATCAGGTATATATGGATGGGCCTTGTGCCATCCGGTCTTTGGATCTTGAGCGGTCCCACTCTCCTGGAACGATTTTCTTTTTGTTCCGAAACGGTAAGGATTTCCTGATCTAGGGATACTCCCTTTCCTGCTCTCAGTCTTAATTCTACTTTAGGATACCTGGAAATATCATATTCTTCTAAATGGATACTTTCTGCCCCGACAAACGACGGATAAACGCTTGCCACTACGATCAGAATGTATAAGAAGAAGGACCGGATCATAAGTTTTGCAATTTAAGCGGGATTTTCATCCAAAGTAAACAGTTTTCTGGAATACTCTAAACTTGGTTCCCAGGAACCGTTTTGTCTTTTTAGGGTTTCTAGTTTTTCTCCGGATTTCATCACAGTTATAGTATCGGCCAATTCTCTCGCAGAACTAAGATCGTGGCTAATAAATAGAAGTCCCGCTCCCAGATCTTTCACCCTGGTTTTTAAAAGTTCTAGGATGGCCTTCCCGGTAATCGGGTCTAAAGCCGAGGTAGGTTCATCTGCCAAAATGAGTTCCGCTCCGGAATATACCGAAAATAGGATTAAAATTCTCTGTCTTTCTCCACCGGAAAGTTGGTGAGGCCTCGCCTTCCATGCAGCTTTGGGATCGGAAAGCCCGAATTCTTTTAATAATCGGAGGCAAGTTTCTTCATTCGCAAACTCAGGGTGGATCAGTGAAAAATATTCCATGATCTGAGAACCGATACTTAAAAAAGGATGAAGTCCGATTGCCGCGGTTTGTGGGATCAAACTAATCCGTTTTCCTCGCCAATTTTTCCAAAGAGAAAAATCTCCGCTTGGTATGTTTTGCGAGAAGATCGAAAAATTTTTCCAGGTTACGGAAGCTTCTTCATTTAGGAGTCCGAGAACTGTACTTGCAAATGTGGATTTTCCGCTTCCGGATTCTCCCACGAGTGCATGGATTTCTTTTTTAGAAATTTGGAAATCGAAGTGTTTAAGAATATAAGAAGACCCGATCTTTACGTCCAGGTCTTGGATTGAAAGAATTAATTCGGCTTGGTGGTTACCTTCCAAGTTTTATCCTAACTGAAAGAGTTCGTATTCCACAATGGAACAAAGAATATGACCGATCAGAATATGAGATTCTTGGATACGCGCAGTTTCTTTCCTTGGAATAATCAGATCCAGATCCGCCATTCCTTTCATCTTTCCGCCATCTCCTCCTAAAAGAGAAATCGTTTTCATTCCGATCTTTTTAGCGGACTCGAGAGCTGCGATCACGTTTTTGGAATTTCCACTGGTAGAAAGTCCAACCAATAAATCACCCGGTTTTCCGAATGCTTCTACCTGGCGAGAAAATACGAACTCATATCCATAATCGTTGGAACAAGCGGTAAGCACCGCAGAATCTGCGTTCAATGCCAATGCAGGAAGAGCTCTTCTTTCGTTCCCGGATTTGTAACGTACCACAAGTTCCGCTGCTATATGAGACGCATCACAAGAAGACCCACCGTTCCCACAAAAAAGGATCGTATTCCCTTTTTTTAATACTTCGGAAGCGATCTTTCCCGCTTCTTCGATCTCCGGAAGAAGTGTATCCAATACCGCTTTTTTGGTTTCAATCGAGTCCTGGATCTGTTTGGATGCGATCTCTTTTAAGTTCATTCTCATTTATCCTTTTTAGCCCGAATTTTAGAAAGCACCGACTCAAATTCCCTTTTAGCGGAATCGAATTCGTACAGTGTCAAATTTTCGGAATGCGGAGAATTCCTATTCCCGCTTACGTTTAAAAAATACAGCTCTTTGGAAACGATTTGTTTCACTCTTTCGGAAGAATTTGCCTGGAACATATCTTCGAATTCTTTTCCTAAAAATACCAGTAACACTGCGATCGTACTTGGGCGTAAATTGATGAGTATCTGTTGTTTCCAGATCGGCTCCCAAGTTAAAATTTCTTTCCAAGAATCGGCAGAGCGTTTTAGGTCCGGTTCTTCCTGGAGAACGGCCCATGATTCCTCGTCCCAGTTCGGAGTATTGATCCCGGATAAGATACTTTTTAGACTCTTATGGTCTCCGCTCAATAAACGGTTTAGTTCCGCTTCTCCTAAAAAAATCACACCACTGATCTTTCCTGCTTGTTCCGTTAGATAGTTTCCGGTAGAGATTACTAAAGAATATTCTCTGCCTGATTTTTCTTTCCCTTCTAAACGAAATAGATTGCGGTTATTTTTAGTCAGCCTTAGGGAGGGACTCTCAAAAATAGTTCCGGAAAGTTTTTTACGGGTCACAAAAAAGCGCTCCGCCTTTTCTCTTAGGTCTTTTAATTCCCAGGTATAACCCCTACTATCTCTAACGACTTCCTTTTCCGTTTCGGCAGAGACTGTCTTTTTCTTTCTCCAGAAAAAGAGCTTATTCCAAAACCCAGATTTTTGTCTGCCCTTAGCCATCTTTATTTCCCGTAATCTTTTCGTAGATTTGAAGGGCGTTCTATCAAATTTTTCCCCAATTCGTAGATCTTTGCTTCCTTTAAAAAAGTGGAATATGCGGAAGAGATCGCGATCGTAAATCCAGGGAAACCATCCAGGAATCCGAGTTTGAAAAAGTAGATCTCCACAAATTTGCCGAACGGTTTGACGATCGTTCGGGCTAATGAGAATTTTTTATTTTTCTTCCAACGAGTCCAAGAAACGATAGAGGAAAATTTATTGATCGTATCCACTTGTTGGGCAAGGTCCGCAAAACTATAATGTAGGATATCCCCTTTTATCTTTTTGCCCTTACCTTCCACCACCAAGTAATCATGCGGATTTTCCCCTGTCCATGTCGACTTGGACTTTCGGATAACACGATATTTGGTCTGAGGATACCATCCCGAAAAACGGATAAACCTTCCCATATGAAAGGTAAGTCTGGAAACTTTGAGTCCGTTCAAAGACGGATCTTCCGGGCTTTCTAAAAATGTACGAAGGGATCTCTTAAGTTCCTCACTCAGACGTTCGTCCGCATCTAAAGACAGGATCCATTCATTCTTACAGAGAGAGATCGCATCATTCTTCTGTTCTACATGTCCCTTAAAATTCTGAGAGGAAAAACGCACCTCAGGAAAAGACTCGCTGATCTCTTTGGTCTTATCAGTGCTATTGGAATCTAAAACTATGATCTCGTCCGCGATATCCCTACAGGATTTGATACAATCTCCGATATTCGCTTCTTCATTATAGGTGATGATCGCAACGGAAAGTTTTTTTAGAAATCTATCCCGGACCTCGTTTCTACTGAGAGGCGCCTTAGGTTTGGATTTCTTTTTTTTAGGGGAAGAAGATTCCTTTGTTTTAACGGATTCTGCCATACATGAATATCGCCGGGGCGAATGAATTCCTAAAATAGGAGGTTTTCCTTCTTTGTCAGCGGTTTTTTCTGGAAATCTGAGAGGAAAAGGAAACTCTGGGGACCGGTGAAACGTATCTTCTTTTCTCAAATATCCGAGACCTCCGGAAAAGTCTCTTTATATTCCTTATTATTATTCTTACTAGCTTTTCCACTTTCCGTTTCCGCCTCTCAAATCCTGGCGGGATTGAGCATTTTCTGTTTTATATTCTCACCTAAGGAAAATTTCCAAAAGATCAGAGTGTATCTTCTGCCCTGGGCGTTAATCTTAGGTGCTTATACTTTAGTATTCATTTCCTCTCTGGTACACTTCGAAGAATATTCCCATTTCTGGAAAACGTTCACAAGACAATCGGAGGCGGGAGACTTTTGGCTTTCGATCCTATTCCCGATAGCGGCAGTACATTCCTCCGACGAAAAAAAAAGAAAGCTGATCTATAAATATTTATGGATCTCGTTTTTACTGGTATTGATCTCAGGGATCGCTTCCGTATTCAGCGAATATAGACTCGGAAAATTTATCTCCAACGGTTTTACACCTGCGCCCGGAGATAGAAGGCAACATCCGGCAGGACCACTTTTCGGTTTAGAAACGTATCTTCCGATCGGTTTGATGAACACTCATTTAACCTATGGCGGATTAATTTCTTTTTATATTCCAGGACTTGTACTTCTTGTTTTGCAAAAGATCAAGAAGAAGGATCTAAAACGTAGCTTTGGATTCGGGGTCCTTCTCCTATTAGCATCCTGGGTGTTTTTACTCAACCAAAGTAAGTCCGCATGGCTTGGAGTTTTAGCGGTTACTGTGTATTTTATTCTAAGCAAATGGAAAGATTTCTCAGGCAAATTTCCCAGGATCACACCGGTGCGAGTCCTTATTCTAATTTCCGTTTTGGTCTCACTCGGAGCGGCAGTTCGATTCTTTTATCAAAAAAATTGGTTATTACAAAGAACTCTCGCCCAACTCACAGAGATCCAAACACCAGAAAACCAAAGATATTGGATCTATAAACTCAGCCTTCCTCTACTCGCAGAAAATCCGATTTTGGGAACCGGAGGAGGAAGATTTAAGGAAACCAGTTCAGAGGTTTCCAAAACATTTATCCAAAAGAATGAACAACTTTGGTACGAGTTGTATATTACTCCGAATAAACACGCTCATAATGATATATTAGAATTTGCGATCGTGGGCGGATGGCTTTCCGGAATTTTATGGATCGGCTTTTTCTATCTTTTATTTAGAAAGATCGCAACATCCAGTTTGGAAGAAGGAAATTTTCCTTTGATCGGTGTTGGCTTCATCTGGGTGGCTGGGTTCTTCCAATGTTATCTTTTGGACGATGAGGTTGCACTTCCCTTTTTCGCATTGGCCGGGCTTTTATGGGGAAGAGAGAAGGAAACCGCCTCTCAATTTTCCAAAGCTTCTGTAATCTTCTTAAGTTTTACATTTCTTTTAAATACTTCCTTTTGGATCTGGAGACTTTCTATTCCGGCAGAACTTGCGTATGGAAGACAGGTTTTTGCCTCGTCTTCTCCACTTGCTAAAAAGATAGAAAGGCGTATCCTTCCTTTTAGGAACCAAACCGAGGAGAGAGAAAAAAGAATTTCGGAAACGATCCAAGTCTCTGCCTCGGAAGGAAATTCTGAATTTTCGGTAGAAGGATGTCTTACCCATAGATACCCAAACCCAGCCAAACGCAGAAAAGAAGATTATTCGTTCGGGATCTATATCTCTCCCGAATGGAAAAATCCGCCGACTAAGATGGAAGTCACTGTATTTTCGGAAGAATCTTTTGATGAGGACAAACTCTATTGGTCTCATAGAAAATATGATTTGGGAACTCGTGAAATGGGTCTGAAACCCGGTTGGAATTCCTTTGTCTGGAAAGAGACCATGGAACTTTCAAAAATTACGATCTTTCCGGATATCGTATTTTTTAGGAGTTTTAAGATCCGTTTTGGAGGTTTCGATCCGGAAAACACAATGGATCTGCCAATTTTAGATTTAGGAGATCTTTGCGATTTTAGATTAGAGTAAGTTTGGTACCTGGAGCGGGACTTGAACCCGCACGAGCGTGAACTCACAGGATTTTAAGTCCTGGGTGTCTACCGATTCCACCATCCAGGCGTTTGAGAGACTCTGCCAGGCGTCGCCCGGATTCGAACCGGGGATCAAGCTTTTGCAGAGCCATGCCTTACCACTTGGCCACGACGCCGATATGAGGTATGATTTTGTGTATCCGCTAGGTGTCAATAGAAAAGTGGAGGAAAGACTTTGAGGATCTATTTCTATCGAATCGACTCGAACGCTAGACTTTTCCACGAGGATTCCGAATTGACGGATAAAAAGTTTTTAGACTTCTTCTTCACTCATCTAGAAAAAAATCGCACAGGCAAATACCCGGAATATCCTTATATCTCTCCTTGCGGGAAAGAAATGAATTTCGTGCAAACGGAACATTACCCGATTCTGTTTAAACATAGAGTTGGAGATAAACTCTATTATGGAGGGGAAAAAGGGATCTTATTCCAGCCGGAAAATTTAAAGTTCGATGATTTTGGAAATCTACTCCACCCGTTTCAAAAAGAGATCTGGGGAAGGATCTCAACGGAAATCCTATTAGATCCGGAATTAAAATGGAGAGAAAATTCTGAAAATTGGGATCTGATCTGGAAAGGAAAAGAATTCCATATCCCAAAATTCGATCCGAACTTTAAAAGCGAGATCTCTTAGCCGAACTATTCCCACTCTATGGTGCCGGGAGGTTTGTTTGTCAGATCGAAAAACAAATATTCGATCCCCGGAATTTTCAGGACTTCGGAAACAAGTTCATCCAAAACATCTTTTTCCAGTCGGAAGAAACTCGCAGTCATTGCTTCCTGAGAATCGACCGGCCTAAGAACGATACTTCTTTTTCCTGTTTCGGAGCCCAAAGGAAGAAGTACCACTGGCATTTGCCAGATCTGATCGTAGATCTTTCTCTTTTGTAGTATCTTCTCTACTGCTGCGTCCGCTTCTCTCAAGATATCAGAATCTTTCTGGTCCAAGTCGATTGCCTGGAATTGGAAATTCGCTTTGGAGAAGTCCTCAGACTTTCCTAAAAATAGAACGACTCGATTTACCGAAGAAATTTGGTTAGTGATCGCTGTGGAAATTTTATCCAACTCGTCCCAGGTCTTGTCGCCTGAAATGGCAGCACAATGTGCGTAGGATCTTTGGTCGCCCTTCACTCCCACGGAGGCTACAGGAAGAAGTTTTGCGCTCAAAGAAGATTCCTTTCCGACTAGCTCATCCAATTGTTTTTGAACAGAAGTCTCGATCGGTTTTTCTTGGGCGATCATTCGGACTACAAGTCCCGGGCCTGGGAAAGGATGTCTTCCGGTCCATTCTTTCGGAAGTCCTAGGTAATTTCCAAGTTCTCGGACCTCGTCTTTGTATAAGTCCTTGATCGGTTCTACGACCTTACCTTCTTCCATTAATTTCTGGATGGCTTCTACCCTGTTATGATGGGTCTTGATCGTATGAGAATGTTTTGTTCCGCCGCTTTCTATCGTATCCGGATAGATGGTTCCTTGTCCGAGTAACCATTCTTCAGCGTTCAGTCCTAAACTTTTCGCACAGTCTGCTTGCGCTTGTAAGAATAGATTTCCTACAATCTTACGTTTTTCTTCCGGATCTTTTTTTCCTTTTAGAGCGGAATAAAAAAGTTCGGAAGAATCGTGCACATGCAATTGGATTCCTTGCGGAGCAAGTTTTGCCTGTAGATCGGAGACCTCGTTTTTTCTCATAAATCCCGTATCGATCAGAACTCCCTTGACTCTGTCTTTTCCTAAAGCTCTGGAAAGAAGAAGGTACGAAACAGTGGAATCCACACCTCCGGAGACGAGTAAGAAGATCTTTTTATCGGAAGGAACGATGGAATGTAGTTCCTTCTCTTTTAGATCTAAAAATTGTTTAAGATCCCAGGTACCTTCCGCTCCCGAAATTTTTACAAAGTTTTCTAAAAGAACGGAACCTTTTTCGGTATGGGTCACTTCCGGGTGGAGTTGGATTCCGAACCATTTTTGGGTGGGATTTTCTACCACTGCGTATTCGCAGTCTTGGCTGGATGCGGTGCGAGTAAAACCGGATGGCAAACGAGTCACCTCGTCCCCATGGCTCATCCACACTACTTCTCCTCCTGCAAAACCTTGGAGTAATTTCGTTTTGGAAGTATCAATAAAATCTAAAGCGGCTCTTCCGTATTCTGCGGTCCCCGCTTTTTTCACTTCTCCACCCAGAAGTTTCATCATGAGTTGGTGGCCGTAACAAATCCCTAAAACTGGAATTCCAAGTTTTAGGACTTCGACAGGCAGAGAGGGAGAATCCGGTTCGTATACACTTTCCGGTCCTCCGGAAAGAATGATGCCTGAAAGTTTGGAATATGTTTCTAAAGGTTCGTCGTTGCCTAAAATTTCGGAATAAGCCCCCAAACGACGAATTCTGGACGCGATCAAATGGGCGTACTGCCCTCCAAAATCCACGATCCCAATTACATTTTGGTGCTTCATTCCAAGGTATCCTTAACGTTTCCTTTATGTGAGATGTAAAAAGATTCCCAGAGACAAAGTCCGGAAAACTCTGGTTTTAAAGAGGGAATCATGAGCCATCAACAAGAGTCGATCGGAATTTCCGCTTATGCGGGAAGACAGGACCATATCCCCAGTCTGAAACTTCCCGAGATAGAATCTTTCGCCAATGTTTACGAAGGTAAGGATTACACAATCGATTTTACCATTCCAGAATTCACCGCGGTTTGTCCTAAAACCGGATTGCCGGATTTCGGAGTGATCGAGATCAGCTATATACCAAAGGCAAAATGTATAGAGCTGAAATCCTTGAAAGAGTATATTCTCGCCTATAGGAACCTGGGAATTTTCCATGAGAATGTGGTAAATCGGATCTTAGAAGATCTGGTCCAATCCGTGGATCCTAAATATATCAAGGTTAAAGGAGACTATAACCTGAGAGGTGGGATCAAGACAATCGTCACGAGAGAGTACATAAGCAAATGATGGATCCGATCTCTTTACTTGGATTTATTGCTTGTACTCTGACTACTCTGGCATTTCTTCCGCAGTTAATCAAAGTGATCTTGGAAAAAAGGACTAGGGATATTTCCAGGAATATGTATCTGGTCCTTTCTGTGGGAGTGTTTTTCTGGCTTTGTTACGGTGTCTTAAAAAATGATTTTCCGATCATTCTGGCAAACTCATTCACCTTACTTTTCACCACTACCATACTCTGGTACAAACTTCGTTCCAAAGAAGAAGAATAAAAAAAGCCGCTTTCTTTCGAAAACGGCCCTTTGTGTTTTAGAATGGAAATCCAAATTATTTAGGAGCTGCCTGGTCTTTTAAAGACTTACGCTGGTTCTCCAATTCCTTTTTGGCATCGTCCATAGAAGATTTTACTTTTTCTTTCTCTTCTTTGCCTGCTTTTTGGATGGCTTCTTTTTCTTCTTTGCCGGCGCTCTTAGCTTCTTCTAGAAGTTTTCGATTTTCTTCTTTTGCGCCTTCGATGAGTTCTCTATTTCTTTGTTTTTGCTCTTCCAATCCTTGGAGGATACGAGCCTTATTTTCCTGGAAATCTTTCAGGATCTCTTGGATACGCGCTCTTTGTTCTTCCGTAATGGACTGAATGGTAGCGGAATCATCCTTTAACTCTTGGGCTTCATCCTCTGTTAAAGGTTGTTCTTTGAATGTATCTCCGTTAGAGCTAACATTTTCTCCTGCATCCGCCACTGCTTGGTTTTCCGGATTATCCGCGTCCGCAACTTCTACAGAACCGTCGGAGACTCTGGTACTTGAACCTTTGCCGGATTCTTCTACGATGAACTCGGTTCCTCGAACGGAAGCAACAACCGTAGGGGTGGAAACTGTGAACTTGGAAGTTTTACTAAGCTTTCCCGCAACCTTGGTGAAAATTTTCCCCTTAGTCAGTCCCATATCCGCGAAGGTTTCTCCGTTTGCGGAATCGATAAAAATTTTCTTTAGAGTAAGACTTGTGTTTTCTTTGATCCTAACTAGGACACCTTCCGTCAATTGAAGGTCCGCATAAGAATCCTTTCCTGTCTCTATCTTGTCTTCCGGCAAAAGGAAAGTATCTATGGATACGGGTTTTTCTTTCCCGGCATTATCGTAAATTTTTACTGTTCCCTTGGTGAATGTGATTACTCCACCTTGGAGATCTTCTTTGGCTTTCTTACAATCTACAAATACAATGCTGAGGGCCAGAAAGAAGGTTATGGCAATCCGTTTCATTTAGTTCTGATTCTCCCTTGGATTAGGTTTGGGAAGAATATCGACGAAAGAAATTTCCGTCCACATTTTTACACCGATCGATTGAATTATTCGGGAAGGAACTTGTCTAATTTATAGAATACCTTAAATCCTGCTGAGACTGGTAATCAATGGGGGAATCCGGATTGAAAAGGTATTGCGCCATAGCCCCAGTCTAGAAATTGTAGCCCTAGACCGCCAAATAGCCGAACTAAAAGTTCCAAAGGAGTGACAGAATGACCAAAATAGCCTATGTAGATAAGGACAACTGTACTTCTTGCAACCAGTGTGCAGACAATCTACCTAAGTACTTTCAGATGGACGATAATGATACTTCCGAAACTCATATCGGAGGAGAGAATGTAAACCAAGCTCCGATCCCGGAAGAGGATTGGAAAACTGTTCAGAAAGAGATGGATGAATGTCCCGGTGAATGTATTCACTGGAGAAAGTAATCGTTTTCCGATTTCTATATTCTATAAAAAGCAAAAGCGGGATCATTCCCGCTTTTTTTGTATTTTGTGAGAATCCTTAATCCTGATCAAAAAATCAGATTAACAAATATTCGATCAGTATTCTTGTTCCGACCTGGTAGAACCGAGTAATTCGTCCGGAATATCTTCTACCCTATCTCCGATTTGGATAGCGAGTCGATTTCCCACACGTCCGGGAAGACATTTGAACTTCTTACGTTCCCCTACTTTTACGAGCATATCGGATCTAGTTGTGGTGTTTTCCAATTTAACCACATCGCCCACAGTTAAGTTCATAAAATCTAGAATCGAAATATCTACCGAGCCAACTTCTGCGATCACAGGGATTTGGACCTGATCCAAACGTTCTTGGATGATCGCTCGGTTTTCGTCCAATTCACCTTTACGGATGGAGGAATACCAATACTGAGCGGAAAGTTTGTTAATGATAGGTTCGATCGTGATGTACGGGATACAAAGGTTGGTTAAACCTTCTACCTCTCCGATCTTGGTCTCTAAATTGATCAAAACCACCATGTCGTTCGGAGGTACAACCTGTGCGAACTGAGGGTTTGTTTCGATGTTACCCAAACGAGGTCGAAGATCGATTACCGTGGACCAAGCCTCTCTCATGTTCCCGAGAATACGAACGATAATCCCTTCCATTACGCTCATCTCAATTTCGGAAAGTTCTCGGGAGATCTTTGCAGTCTCTCCCTTACCGCCGAAAAGACGGTCGATGATCGTAAATGAAATGGAAGGATCTATTTCTAAAATTGCGGAACCTCTGAGCGGGTCCATATTGATCACAGCAAGTGTGGTTGGATTCGGAATAGAACGAATGAATTCTTCGTAAGTCAACTGATCCACAGCAGCCACGTGAACGTGAACTAAGGCTCGTAACTGAGCGGAAAGTCCGGTAGTTGCCAAACGAGCGAATGTCTCGTGCATCATCTGCAGAGTGCGGATTTGGTCTTTTGAAAATTTGTCGGGACGTTTGAAGTCGTAAATTTTGACCTTTTTTTGTTCCCCTACGGATGAATACTCATCTTCGGCCACTTCTCCGCTGGAGATCGCGTTTAATAATGCGTCTATCTCGTCTTGGGATAATATCTCGGTCATTTTCTTACCTTTGCTAATAGATTAGCTACTTTCCAAAACATTCCGGTTTCTTCCGGCATTCTTCTCAAAGTAAATTCGTATTCGTATCGAACAGGAACCTTATTCACTCTTCTTTCCACGGCAACTCTAACTTTGGAAAGATTGGAATTCACCTTTTCCGTTCCCAGGATCTTATAGTATTGTAACATACCCGATCTGTTTTCCGTTAGATAATTTCTAAATTCTTCCAGAACGAAATCTTTTTCGGCTTCTTCCGATTGTTGCCAATCCCTGGCAAATCTGTCATAAGCTTGAATGTACTCCGGAAAATGGATCCATTTAAAATGGAGTTTCCAGTTTTTCTTCTTCTCAGCGCCTAAGAATAGATGGATCACTTCTTCCGGTTCTAGTCCGTCCGTTGCTGGATCTTGGTAAGGAACTCCCGGAACAACCCAATCTTTTTTACGTTCTTCTACACTGAAATAGGGATGGCTTTCCGATCGTACAAAATGGTCCCCGTATTCGGTGATATTAGGATAGAAGTAAGCCGTTACGAAATATTTTTTTCCGGGCTCTAACTCGTATAAATGATCGATCCGGATCTCTTTGGAGAATGTTTCGTCCTTATGAAGAATGATCTCTTTCACCTCGTCTCCGACAAGATTTTCGACTTTGTTCCTTCTTCTTAAAACTGGATCTTGTTTTCTTTCTTCTTCCATTCTTGTGACGGTTCTTCCGTCTTCATCTCTGACAATCACTTGGAAGGAACGAAGATCTTTTCCATAAGGGAAAATTCGGAGGACCTCGTTTCCGGTATTTCGAACGGAAAGTACGGCAGAGATCGGTTCCTTTTCTCGGAATTGCATTTTAGGAAGTTTGATATCCACAATCCCTTGGGCTTGGATATAATTTTCGGAAACTTCTCCCCTTGCATTTCTGTTCGGATAGGATCCGAGGCCAAATGCACTCAGAAGAATCGGTATGATCAGAATTCGTTTCATTCTAAAATTTCAATCCCACTATTCTAGGCGTCGATATCTCGGGCCTAGAGAAGGAGCTTTCAGCTCTACATTTTAGATTTCGGCAAAAAAAGACAAAACCTACTAAAAAATACGAAGAAATTATGTAGTAAACGAGAGGCTTTAGCCTTCGGCATCTTCTATAATATAGTCCGCGATCCGGATCAGTCGCCCAAGCACAGGTTTGAGCTTACTATATTCCTGGTAGCATTCTTCATATCTTTCCAGAATTGGTCCGATTTGGGCCACGGATTTGGGGGATAAGTTCAAACTGGCAATATTGGATTCGGAGAGTTTTTCCGCTGATTCCAGACTATCGAAAAAGCGGGTCATCTCTTTTACGATGGATTCATCCGCTCTATCGTTCTTTTCAAAATTGGATTCGATTTTTAGGATATAGTCGGTAAGAGTTTGTTTGAGCCTAACCTCTTCCTCGTTTGCTTTTCGTTTTGCGGTTAAGTTGTTTACTTTGCTATAACGGGCCATTGCTTCTTCGTAAGAATGGCTGACAGATTGCCTGTTCTGCTGTATCAGACGAACTAGGGAAATTACGGAGCGGAAATCCCAAGCAGTGTCCTTTTTATTCCGGAGTTCGGGGAACATTTCTCCGCCTCGAGAATCATCCACCTGCAATCCGGAAAGTTTTTCTAATATTTTTCCCGTGGACCCGGCACCCTGTATCTCTCGGGCCACCGAAAGAAAAAGTGGATTTTGGTCCAGGGAAGTACTCATTATTTTGTCCTCTTATCGTAGATGGACACTTTACGGATGGTAGTTTTACCGTTTCCGGAAGCGATAATTTTATCTACCACTTCGGAGCCTTGAACGATCTGTCCAAAAACCGTATGCAATCCGTCCAAATGAGGAGTGTCTACTTGGTTGATAAAAAATTGAGAACCGTTCGTATTCGGTCCTGCATTTGCCATTGCCAATGCGCCTTTGATTGCCTTCTTACTTTTAACTACATTATTATAACGATACCCTAACCTGTAGAGTATCTCCATGACGGAAAGATTTTTGGCCTTCTCCAAATTGCTTTCTAGCTCTTCTCTTCTCTCGTCTGCTTCTCTTTGGCTACGAATTCCAAGCTCTCCACCGATATATCTGTACAAATATCCTGTATAATATTGGGATTGTCCGATTTTCATCTGGTCTAAGCCCAGACTCGCTGCATTGATCTCATCTGCAAATCTGTACCCCGGAGTTCCGGAACCATCACCATAAGGACATCCGCCTTGGATCATAAAACCTTCGATCACTCGATGGAAGGCCAATCCATCATAGAACGGTCTTTTTTGAGGTTGTCCATTTCGTAGTGTAAATTCCTTCTCTCCTTGGGCAAGATCGATGAAGTTTTGGACAGTTTTAGAAGCATCCTTATCGTAGAGTTCGAAAAGCATGCTTCCTTGTGTAGTTTCTATTAGAGCATAAATTGCAGGTTTTTCAGGAAGAGCTGTACGAGGTTTTTCTTCTTTTCTAACGACAACTTCGACCGGACTATACGCTTCCGGTACATATCTTTGCTCCGCATAAGGGTTTGCCTTACAGGCAAAAGAAAATAATAAAATCGTAAACCATGTTAGAGATCCGGTAATCCTTAACTTTGATCTCGATTTTATATTCCAATAATTCATTTCATATTCCTTTGGATTGATTTAATAGATTGTTTCGCGAGTTCCAATTGTTCCAACTGTCGAGTTTTGGAAGTTCCACCGTAACTCGATTTTTTGTCCGTGGAAAGTTCCAGACTCACCGCCTTGGAATATTCTTCTCCAACAAAATAAGGAGAAATTTCCTTTCTGATCTCTTCGGAGATTGTAAACAAATTCTCCTTTCTTTCCACACATTCGGAGACAAGTCTTCCTACAAGTTCATGCGCCGTTCTGAATGGGACTTTTTTTTCTCCTACCAGGAAGTCGGCCAAATCTGTCGCGGTGGCGAACCCTTCCTTCAAGGATCTTTCTCCCCTTTCGGGTCGGAATTGCATTTCGGAAACCATTGCCTCTAATCCTTCCAGACTCAAAAGAACTGTTTCCACAGCATCAAAAACGGCTAACTTGTCTTCTTGTAAATCACGATTGTAGGTAAGAGGCAATCCCTTTAAGAGCCCGATCAGATGATTTAAGTTACCCGCCACCCTTGCGGACTTTCCACGGATAAGCTCCGCAATATCCGGATTCTTTTTCTGGGGCATAATAGAAGATCCGGTAGTTAAAGAATCAGGCAGCTTTACAAGGCCGAATTCCTGAGAAGAATATAGAACGATATCCTCGCAAAAACGGGAAGCATGAGACATTGTTTGCACCGCAGCGAATAAGAACTGAAGCAGATGGTCCCGATTCGAAACACCATCCATACTGTTCGGAGAAACTGAATCCGCTTTTAATTCGGACGCTAAAAACTCTCTATCGTTTTGGTAATTCACCCCAGCCATTGCGCCGGAGCCAAGTACTAGAATGTTTGCAGTCTTACCCGCGAATTCAAAAAATTCTAAATCGCGGGTAAACATCCAAAAATATGCCAATAAAAAATGAGAGGCGCGGATCGGTTGAGCGACTTGAAGATGAGTATATCCCGGAATGATTGTGTCTATATTCTTGGAAGCTTGTTCGTAGAGTGCTTCTCTCAAAGAATCCAAACGAAGTAAAATTTCTTGGATCCGGTTTCTAACATAGAGTCTTGTGTCTTGAGCGACCTGATCGTTTCTGGATCTTGCAGTATGTAATTTTTTCCCAACTTCTCCTTTCAATTCCGTAAGTCTGGATTCCACATGCATGTGAATATCTTCCAGCTCCGAACTGAATTTGAAATTTCCGGATTCTATTTCTTCTTCTACCTGATTTAATCCGTCTAGTATATCTTTCAATTCTTGAGAGTTTAAGATACCCATTTTAGAAAGCATCTTGGCATGAGCCCTACTTCCTTCTAGATCTTCTTTGTACAATTTTTGGTCGAAGGAAATGGATTCTCCTATCCTTTCCATAATAGAAGAAGCTTTTTCCTTAAATCTTCCTCCCCAGAGTTTAGAGTTTTTGTCCTCAGGTGTTTTCATTAAAATGATTTTGATGCCTTATTGATTTTCCGCAAACGTTTGGAGCCAGTCTTTTAGGACCTCTATCTCTTCCTGATCCAGTTTCGAGTTAGAATGTAAGAAAATATAATCCTTAGGAGGCATACGGCCTTCTTCCACTTCTTCTAGAATTTCTTCCGCTAGATCCGCCTTTTTTTCCGGTTTTAGGGTCTCCCATTCGGAAAAATTCAATTCTTCCCGGCCTTCTTCTATATGATGAGAGATATATAAAGAAACCGGAAAAACCTTAGAATACCAAGGCCATTGCACCAAATCGGAATGGCAGTCATAGCAAGACTTTCGAAAAATCTTTTTGACGCGTTCTTCCGTTTTGATTTCATTAGCATTCTTTCCTAACGGAGGTTGAACGGGGATTAACTGAAGAGCAAGGAATAAGATCAATAGTCCGATTCCCAGACGAATCCAAAATTTTCTCATCACTCCCGCTAAGAATACGGACGGGAATGTTTTTGAAAATAGAATTTTTCCCCCTTCTTCTACCTAAAACCATGGACTTTTTACAAGACGGACATAACCTTTCTTATCTTTGGATTGCCTCCGGAGTGATTCTAATGGTGGCGGAACTTTTTGTTCCGGGAACCTTCGTATTCTTTTTAGGACTTTCTGCCTCGATCATAGGAAGTATTTCCTATTTTTATGAAATTGGATTTTGGACCCAAGCGATCCTTTGGGCTGCTCTTTCGGGAATTTTGATCTGGTTGGGAGGAAGTTTCCTAAGAAAATTCTTTCCTTCTTCGTCCGAAAAAGCCACTCTCATTCCTGAGGAAGGTCCCGGAAGAATTGTTCTAGTTTCCAAGGATATTCTTGTGGAAAGGAAAGGTGGAAGGGTCGTATTCCAAGGAACGGAATGGGATGCGATCAGTAAATCTAAACGGATCCAAGCAGGTAAAAGAGCGAGGATCTTAGAAAGAGAAAATCTGACCTTCGTTGTGGAGCCTATAGAGCTTCCGGAAATTTAATCATAATTGAATAGGAGTTAGAAATTTACAAATGGACCCATTTCTATATTTTACGCTGATCGTTATCGCAGCTATTTATCTCATTATGAAGACCTGTATCGTAGTTCCACAAACATATAGTTTCGTCGTGGAAAGACTGGGAGTGTTCCGAGGAGCTCTTGGTGCCGGTTTTCATTTTCTTATCCCGATCATGGACCAGATCAAATACAAGCAGCTCTTAAAAGAGATCGCGATCGATATTCCTCCCCAGACATGTATTACCAAGGACAACGTTTCCATTTTGGTGGATGGTATCCTGTATATCAGAGTCATGGATCCTTACAAGGCATCTTACGAGATCGAAAACTTCCGGAACGCGACCATTCAGTTGGCTCAAACCACTCTTCGGTCGGAGATAGGTAAACTGATATTGGATCATACATTCTCCGAAAGGGACGTTATCAATGCGAATGTGGTGCGTGCTTTAGACGAGGCAACCGATCCCTGGGGAATTAAAGTGACTCGGTACGAGATCAAAAACATTTCTCCTCCTAAAGAAATCCTTCATGAGATGGAAGAACAAGTAAAAGCAGAACGTGTAAAACGTGCAGAGATCACCATTTCAGAAGGTGAAAAACTTTCTCGTATCAACCGTTCCATGGGAGAAAGACAAGAAGCGATCAATCTTTCCGAAGGGGAAAAGATCAAAAAGGTAAACGAAGCCGAAGGTAAAGCAAAAGAGATCGAATTTATTGCAAAAGCCAAAGCAAAAGGGATCCAAATGATCGCAGAAGCCACCGGTAACGAAGGCGGACCGGAAGCAGTCAATCTTCAAATCACGGAAGACTATCTGTCAGGCCTTGGACTCATTTTAGAAAAAGCAAAAACCACGGTTCTTCCTACGGAAATGGCAAACATTGTCGGTTTTTTCGAAGGGATTTCCAAGGTAACCAATAAATTTCCAGGACTGGACGGAGAGAAGGAGTAATATTCAATATGTTTGTTTCATTATTTTTATGGATATTTTGGCTCGGGTTTTTACTCTACTTTGCCTATAAACTATATCGTTCCTTGAGAATTGTGTCGGCTCAGGAATGTATCATCGTAGAAAGGCTCGGAAAGTATAGCAGGACACTCCACGCCGGATTTCATATTCTCATCCCGTTTATAGATTATGATGCATACTATCATACCCTAAAAGAACAGGCTATCGACGTTCCTCCCCAAACCTGCATTACGAAAGACAATGTTAAAGTGGAAATGGACGGGATCCTTTATTTGAGAGTTCTTGATCCTCAGAAGGCGAGTTACGGGATAGAAGATTACAGATTCGCAGTCACTCAGCTTGTACAAACTACAATGAGAGCGATCATAGGAACCATGGACCTGGACACTACATTCGAAACAAGAGAAGTAATTAATAGCAAGATCCTAGAAGTGCTGGACCAAGCGGCAGAACCTTGGGGTGTCCGAGTGAATCGTTACGAAATAGTAAATATCGCTCCTCCTAAATCCATTATCGAAGCAATGGAAAGAGAGAAAAAAGCGCAGATCACAAAGAAGGCGCAGATTTCTCTTTCCGAAGGAGATAGAGATTCCAGGATCAACCGGTCCTTGGGTGTTAAAGAAGAAGCGATCAATAAATCCGAGGGAGAAAAGCAGAAAAGGATCAATGAGGCGGAAGGCCTAGCAGTGGAAATTGAATCTATTGCAACTGCAACCGCAAAAGGGATCCAACTACTTGCCTCTTCCATCAAAACAAAAGGTGGAAAAGAAGCGGTAAAACTCAGGATCGCTCAGAGATTTATCAAAGAGGTAGAAAAAATCGGGCAGGATGGAACGGAGCTTGTTCTTCCGTTAAACCTATCTAATTTTAAATCCGTAATGAAGTCAGTACTCGGAAGCGAGGACAAAAAGGCGTAAACGTTCTGATCGTATCCGGAAATCTCTTTCCGGATACGTAGATCCTGTTTAGATCATTCTTCTGGAAGGATCTACTATCTCGGTAATTCGAATTCCGTAATAATCGTCCAATAGAACCAGTTTTCCCTTCCCAACCAGTTTACCGTTTGCCAAAATATCCAAATCCTCTCCGACGGCATTGTCTAATTCCACAACAGCGCCCTCGTTCAAACCGAGAACATCTTTAATGTACATATTGGTCCTACCTAATTCCACAGTAAGAGCCACGTTAACATCTAGTAATAGATTTAAGTTTGCAGTATTGGAAGAAACGGAGCTAGAGCGAGGACTTGCCTTTGGCGGAGCAGGTGTGGAAGAAGGTCCCAAAGCGGCAGCAATATCCGCGAAGGAAGGGGTTCCTCCGGAAGCAGGAGAGGTAGAAGCACCAGCCCCACCACCGGCATCTCCTAAGAGGGAATCCAATTCTCCGCTTAGATTAAAATCAGCAGAGCCGCCGCCCCCACCTCCCGGACTGGACCCGGTTAGTAATGCGTCTATATCGTCTTGTGAAAGGGAGCCTTCACCCATTAGGACTTGCCTCCAAAGGTTCTTTCTAAATTCTTCGACAGAACCGAAAGATTATACAAGAGAAATTCTAGGGAAGAAAGAATGAAACCTGAAGATTTGACCCCTTTAGCCACCCGAAATTCCGGAAATATTCTGGATTTTACCCAGGCAAAAAACCTGCTCTATTCGGAACTAAAAGGTATAGGTGTCAAGGATGTCGAACTTCCCGCATTTGTTCCCGACAAAAAGGATCTTAGGATCGAATTTCCCATCCCAGGTGCGGATAAAAGCCAGCTTCTGGATTGTATCCAAATCGTTCGGAATCATGTAGAAAATCTGCGAATCCATACTTTTGAACCTGGATACGTTTGCCTACAAGCATTGAATGAAAATTTATTCGAAACTAAAAACATTTTAGATAACGCCAAATTCCGATTTTATTCAGGAAGGAACCAAAGCAAAATTGAGATCACGAAAAAGGGAGATTTCCATCGAGAGGAAATTTTTTCCGCGATCGATCTATTCAAATATCTCAGACTTTCCAAACAAGAATCCGTTCAGAATCCCAAAGAACTATTATTACGACTAGGAATAGACGTATTCGATCCGATCGAGGCAAAGAAGAAAGGAGATTGGATGACGTTCGAGACCATTGCCGGTTATGAGGATGTCAAAAGGCAAATTTTAGAATCCATTATACTTCCGCTCAAATCTCCTGAAACCCTTGAGGAACTTTCCAAACTGACTCGAAAATTCCCCGGCAGGACAAAACCAAGGGCGATCCTTTTAGAAGGAGAACCGGGAGTAGGAAAAACTAGCATGGCAAAGGTGATCTCCTGTATGACCGAGATCCCTCTCATCTACGTCCCTGTGGAATCGATTTTAAGTAAATATTATGGGGAAAGCGCGCAGAACATGGCTTATGTCTTCGACGTGGCCTCCCTATTCCCTTCTTGTCTTTTGTTTTTAGATGAAATAGATTCCTTGGCCGGGTCCAGGGACGATGGTCTATTCGAGGCAACCCGAAATATTCTGTCCGTATTATTACGAAAACTGGATGGTTTCGAAGGGGGACAAAAATCAATTACCCTGGGTGCCACAAACAGAAAACAGGACCTGGATAAGGCATTGGTTTCCAGATTTGACAGATCGGTATTCTTCCCTCTTCCGAATGAAAAAGAAAGGGCTGCGATATTAGGAAATTATGCTAAACATTTACAGGAAAGCGAACGTTTAACAATTTCACAACGACTGGACTCTTATTCAGGGCGGGATTTACGGGATTTCTGCGATTTTGTAGAAAGGAGATGGGCGGCCAATCTGATCGAAAAAGGATTGAAACCGACTCCTCCCCCCTATGAACTGTATTTGGAAACGAGTTCAAAATCCGGAAAATAAACGTTTTCCGTGCGAAAATGTAAGTCTTGGATTTAATCGGGAGTCTATTTTACCGATACTAGAGACAGGGTATTCTCGACTTTTCGGGGAATCCAAACGCAGAAGAGACCAAGGAAATAGGGTACAATGAAACGCAAAATCGCATTTTGCCTGGCAATTTTTTCAATCGCAGGCATACTCAACGCTCAAGACAACCAAGCCCAAAAGAAGGAAGACGGCCAGGTCGGCGCGGCTATTCTGGAAACTGAAAAAGGTCTGGATCAGAGAGTTACCTCTCTAAATGAAAGACTGAAACGTCATACAGTACTCATGAAAATGAAAGTACGTATTCTTCCTTTCCGTACGGTTCTGTTTAAAGGAAAAGCAAACAACGACGAATGTGTGCCTGCTAATAGCAACGCGCAAGAAGATGCGGCAAACAACTGTATCCGAGTAGAAGTTTACGATTTCATTAAGGATGAGGAAAGAGGACAAGGTAAAGTCGTTCAAGGCGGACTTTCCAAGTATATGGAGATTTACTTCGAAGGACCGAATACCAACGATCCGGATCCAAGAATGGAACCTCCTCGTAAAATTGCTAAAATTATCAGCAGAGTTTATAAGAATAACTTCCTGATCGAAGATAAATCGGTTTCCGAGATCATTGACAGGGCTCCAAACGACCAGCCAGGACACAATGATAAGATTGAACTTTTCTACCAAAAGAACAATTACCCTGAGTGGAATCGTCCCGAAACTCCTAGCGAAAAAGGAGTCGGTAAATACGTTCTTGCAAACGTGGAAAATACCAAAACTCACCCGATCCGCAACTCTTTCAAAAAGACGTTCTACATTAAACACTTGGATGCATTCGATAGATTGTTTACCAAAATTTTCGATTACAACGACCAATTGGGTAATGAGAACTACAAAGAGAACGTAGACACGCTCAAGGAATCCCTGAAATACTAAGTGCGGTATATTCTTCCTTGTTCTTCCTGCGGCACCGAACTCAGGATTCCCATAGATTTGGGAAAACTGACAGTTCGGTGTCCTAGATGTTATCATTCTTTCGTCTTTGATCCGGAAGACCCGGCCAGTTTTAGAGGCGGAAGATACGATCTCCCAGGAGGAAACTCCGGTCTCAAAAATCCTCGTTCTGTACGGGGATTTTTTCGTTTTTTAGAAGATAAATTCGAATCGTTTAAATCCAAGTTCCGAAAGAATCGAACGTACGGATGGCAAAACCCCGGAGAACCTCCACAATCCTTCGAAAATTACGGTGATCTTCACCGAACCGGATTCGGTCCCCTACTCGCAAAATATATTCTATTCATTCTGATCCTGATCGGCATCGCAAGAGCCTGTTTCTTTTCCTCCCAAAACTGGAATGACTCGGTTCCGCATTGGGATTCTCCGGAAACCCAGGAACCCTCCGGTCCAAATCCTCACGAAGAAGAAGACAAAGCTCCCCAAGTAGAAATTTAGGCTTTTATGAATTATCTTCTACTGGATCCTTCTCAGGAAACAGATCCTGGGAAATTCAAGATCTCAAACCAAGTTCGAGTCACTCATATTCTAAAAGTTTTACAAAAGAAGGAAGGTGATAAGATCAAAGCCGGCCTCCTAAATAGTAGTTTAGGGATTTTTAAAATTCTAAAAGTAAACGCAGCGGAACTTTTGGGAACTTACACTCCCATACTTAAACCTAAAAGAAGAAATCCCGGCATCCAACTGATCGTCTCCGTCCAAAGACCCCCGACAGTAGAAAAGATCTTAGAATTATCAGGAGTCTGGGGAGTTTCCGGTTTAGAATTCCGACTCGCCGCACTTTCCAGAACGGAATATCTTACCTCCCCTGTTTGGAAAGAGGAGAATATGAAAGCAAAACTGCTCCTCGGGATGGAACAAGGTGGGAATATTTTTTTTCCAAAGTTAACACTCGGTTTTGTTCCTCCGGGCAAAAAGGCAAGTTTTGAGAAGAAAGGTTCTATTTCCGAAATAGTACGTTCTTCTTCCCATAGGTTCTATTATCTGGATAAAAAAGGAAAAGCCATCCGAGAGTTTTTTCCCTTTCAGGAAAAAGAATATTCAATTTTAGTAGGACCGGAACCGGGTTGGACAAAAACGGAATTGGAAATATTCAAAAAATTAAATATTCCATCAATTAGACTTTCTTCTTCCATTTTGAGATCCGAACAGGCAGTGTCATTCTTCCTTTCGCAATGGGAAAGCTCCGTCCTTTCATAAGAACCGCTATCTCAATTTTTTTCTAAATAGCCTGTAATAAAGAGTCTTTACCTACCTCTTCGCTTGCACGTCCTGTGCAAACCTCCAGGGGGCTTCACCATCCTGGCTTCGCTCTCAGGTAAAGACTCTTCATTACAATAAAATATTATATAAAGATCATTAAGATAGAGAGCGGTTCTTTTTAGAAGGACAAAGAGTTAGAAAACAATATCTTTTGTTCGTCTTGTGCTACAAAACTATTCGAGGTGCTATCATACACCCATCTGCGGATATCTTGCACTCGGATGGAAATAAACCCTAAATTCAAAGCGGCTTCTATCGCTCCGACGGAATTATCATCCACCTTGAATGCATCTTTATTCTGATCGAAATTCTTACGCGTATAATATCCGGAGATCATAAATAAGGAACCGATCGGGAAATACAACCCTAAGAAGATCCTGGAGTTATTCGGGCCCGAATAATTCTCATAGTTTGCTTCCAAGGAAATTCTATAAAAACTGAATACAACGGAAGTGAAATAACCTTTCAGCTTTGCGGCATCCGGATCCATAAGTTTGGCAGCTTCCAATTTGGTCAGAGGAAGTTGGGAGTTCACATTAGATTGGTATCTTTCCAACTCGTAAAAGCTATCGAAATACATAGGAATATAATTCGCATCCATATTCCTGTATTCCGGTTTGATCTTAGCGTAGATGTCTTTTCCGCCGAAACGGAAGATTGCTCCGGTGTGAGTTCCCTTGGAATTTAAAAGTTTGATGGTGTTCACATCATAGTAAGGAGTGATCTCCACATATTTGGTACTGATGAGTTTGTATTCTGCATCCATACCCTGGATGATCAATCTTTCCGATTGCTCTACTAACGGGTTATTATTTGAATCCAATCGTAAACGTCCCGTTGTATCGAATGAAAGCTGGGTAGGAGCCTTAGTGTCGAATGCGGTTGTGTATCCGATCGAGAATCTATTTGCAAAATTGTCCTGATTAAAGAATTCTTTTAATTTTTCCTTACGAGATTCCGGCTTTTTCTCGATCGGGATCATTTCTTCTCTCATCTGATGAGTCTTTTGGTCTTCAACCAATGCCCTATATTTCTCTCTATCTTCCGGGTCCACTCCGGCTTCTTCGTAGACCTTTTTTCTTCCGGCTTCGTCCGCTACGTTTCCTTGTCCAAGTTGTAACATTCCGAATAACTGAGATCTTCCGGTGAACAGATCGAATAATTTAAATGCAATTGCAAATGGACGAACATACCCTCTTGCGGCACCAATCTCGTGAGTATAAACGGAATTTGTAAATACCTGTACTCCTCCGTAATCGTTATTAAAATCCGCCATCAGACCTACATTGTAAATGTCTATCCTTTGGTTATTCACATAACGGTTCACTATGGTTCCGTGACCTATATATCCATCGAAAAGTTTTCCGGCATAAAAAGAGAAAGTTGTCTCCCCGGGTTTATAAAGTCCGTAAGTCCCGTACCAAATATTATTAATCAACCTAAGATAATCGCTTTTTTGGTCGTAATCTATCTTGCGAATGCTCCCCACCTTTAAGGTTGGATCTTTCGGATCCTGGTCGTAAGCAAGAAAGTTCATTGGAGCAGTAAGAGAGAGTCCGAATTCTCCCCCAAAATTCAAATTTAAGGTTGGAGCAAAATACAGATAATAGTCGTTATTAAACTTATTTACCCCTGCATCGAATGTGAATGGATCAGGAGGTTGCATAAACTGTCTTCCAGGTGGCATCCAGAGTTGGGCCTGAAGTTCTTCGCTAGGAAGAAGATAAAAAGAAAAAAGTAAAATCCCCGGAAGTATAAGAGATCTTTTACACAAATTCAAAAAGTTTAATTTCATATTTAAGCCGGAATTTCTCCGCGGATTGTATTTCAATTCATCCAAAAAATAGTACCACTAGTATCGTATCGTCTACGTGGAATCTAAATGACTATCCGATTCTATCAGAACCTTCCGTTGAAAAACCAATAAAACAGGAATATTTCTCGTATTTCAGAAAATATTTTCCAAAAAACCTGAATTTTCATTTCTTAAGGGATGAATTTTGGTAAAATATTTCGAGTTCCTCCGATTCTCGCATCTATTCGCTATAACGAATTTTATATCTTATTTATTAAATTTTTGATAGACATTATAGGAAATATTTCCACTATTTGTACAAAGGAGTCCTAGAGATGGCAAGAAATTATAAACCAGAAACAATCGTTCTTCATGGAGGGCAAACTCCGGATCCTACTACCACATCCAGGGCAGTGCCTATCTATCAAACTACATCCTACGTTTTCAAGGATACGGACCATGCTGCGAGATTATTCGGTCTCCAGGAATTCGGTAATATTTATACAAGGATCGGTAACCCTACAACCGACGTTTTAGAACAAAGAGTTGCCGCATTAGAAGGCGGAGTGGCGGCACTCGCAACAGCGTCCGGGCAATCCGCAGAAACATTAGCTCTTTTGAATATAGTAGAAGCTGGACAGGAAATTGTAGCATCTTCTTCCCTTTATGGAGGGACTTATAACCTTCTTCATTATACTTTTCCGAAACTTGGGATCAAAGTCCATTTTGTGGACCAGTCCAATCCGGAAAATTTCAAAAAAGCGATCAATGACAAGACCAGAGCCGTCTTTGCCGAAACCTTAGGAAATCCTAAGTTGGATACTCTGGACATTGAAGCGGTTGCGAAAGTGGCTCATGATGCAGGGGTTCCACTGGTGATTGACAATACCCTACCTTCTCCTTATCTAGTTCGCCCTATCGATTTTGGGGCGGACGTGGTCGTTCACTCTTTGACCAAGTTTTTGGGAGGTCACGGAACTTCTATCGGCGGGATCATTGTGGATTCAGGGAAATTCAATTGGGGGAACGGTAAGTTTAAGAACTTCACAGAGCCCGATCCAAGTTACCATGGCCTGAAATTCTGGGATGTTTTCGGTAAATTTGAACCTTTTGGAGGAGTAAATATTGCGTTCATTATAAAGGCCCGTGTCCAAGGTTTAAGAGATTTAGGACCTGCAATCTCTCCTTTTAATGCATTTAATATCCTCCAAGGTATTGAAACCCTTCCGCTGCGGTTGACCCAACATTCTCAGAATGCACAAAAGGTGGCGGAATATCTTTCTAAACATCCGAAAGTGTCTTGGGTGAACTACCCTGGTCTTTCAACTGACAAGAACTATACTCTGGCGAAAAAATACCATACTAGAGGATTGTTCGGAGCGATCATCGGTTTCGGCGTAAAAGGTGGAATTCCGGAAGCGAAGAAGTTGATAGACGGTCTGGAATTATTCTCCTTGCTCGCAAATGTAGGAGATGCAAAATCCCTAGCAATCCATCCGGCTTCTACAACTCACCAACAGTTGAGTCCGGAAGAACAATTGGCAGCGGGTGTAACTCCTGAGTTTATCAGACTCTCGGTTGGTCTGGAGCATATAGACGATATTATTACGGACCTGGACGAAGCACTGAAAAAGGTGTGACTTCCGACTCCGTCTAAAAAATCGTCTAAAAATCAGCCACTTTCTCTTTTTAGTTTCCTAAGCTTGCTTAGGATCGTCTGAAAAAGGAAAGTGGCTTAGTTATTTGGAACGTAAATCATGGGATCAAAACAATCCGTCGGCATAGTAGAACCTAAAACCGCAGTGTTGGGTGATCTACGTCTGGACAACGGATCAGTTCTTTCCCCTACCGTAGTTGCTTATGAAACTTACGGAACACTTTCTCCGAATAAAGATAATGCGATCCTGATCTGCCACGCTCTTTCAGGAGACGCTCATGCGGCAGGTTTTCATTCCGAGGGAGAAAAACGTCCCGGATGGTGGGATGAGTATATAGGTCCAGGCAAAGCATTTGATACAAATCAATATTTTGTAATATCTTCCAATGTGATCGGCGGATGTAAGGGTTCTTCCGGACCTATGAGTATCAATCCTATCAGCGGTAAACCTTACGGTTCCAGTTTTCCTTTCGTTTCCATCAAAGATATGGTGGCTGCCCAAAAACTTTTAGTGGAATCTTTCGGGATACAAAGATTACTCTGTGTGGCAGGCGGCTCGATGGGCGGAATGCAGGCTTTACAGTGGAGCATATCGTATCCGGATGTTTTAGAGAACTGTATTATTTTAGCTTCTGCTCCGGAACATTCAGCGATGCAAATCGCTTTTAATGAAGTCGGAAGACAAGCAATCCTTTCCGATCCGAATTGGAATAACGGATTGTATGATGAGAATGCGACTCCCAGAAAGGGTCTTGCTTTAGCGAGAATGATGGGCCATATCACTTACCTTTCCGACCATAAGATGAGAGAGAAATTCGGTAGGAACCCGCCAAGAGGAAACCTATTAAACTCGGACTTTGCAGTGGGAAGTTATCTCATCTATCAGGGAGAAAGTTTTGTAGATCGTTTTGACGCGAATTCTTATATCTATGTGACCAAAGCCCTAGATCATTTCAGTCTGGGGAAAGGCCAAGAACTTACTAAGGCATTAAGCCCGGCTCAATGTAGATTTTTAGTGGTCTCTTATAGTTCGGATTGGCTCTACCCTCCATCTCAATCCAGAGAGATCGTTAAAAGTTTAGAAGCTTCCGATAAAAGAGTTTTTTATGTGGAACTAACCACGAACGAAGGTCATGATAGTTTTCTTCTTCCCAACCAAAGACAAGAGGATGTGATCCGAGGTTTTTTAAACATGCCGGTGAACGAATGATAGATTCCAAAATCTTAAGTAGCACTACTCTAAGAGAAAGACCGGACTTCGCTTATATTCTGGATACGATCTCACCAGGTTCCAGAGTTTTGGACCTTGGTTGCGGGAACGGGGACCTTCTGTATCTTTTAAAACAAAAAGGGATCCGAGGCCAAGGGATAGAGAAGGACGAAGATGCAATCGTAGAATGTATCCGCAAAGGTGTGTACGTTCACCATGGGGATATTGACGAGGGCTTAAGTCACCATGAAGACAAACGTTTTGATTATGTGATCTTAAACCAGACAATCCAAGAGACTAGACATCCGGGCGATATCATCAAGGAATGTTTGAGGATCGGTAAACGTGTTATTATTGTGTTCCCGAATTTCGGTTATTGGGAAGTTCGTTTTCGGATCCTTTTCCAAGGGAAAACTCCGGTCACGGATCTTCTTCCCTATCGTTGGTTCAATACTCCTAACTTACATTTTCTTTCCGTTCTGGATTTTCAGGAGTTCTGCGATATTCGAGGTTTTACCGTAGAGGATAGAGCATTCTTCACCGATCTAAAACAGGTAAAATTCAGTCCGAACTTTTTTGCGAAGCTGGCTTTGTTTCAGATTAGATAGTTTTTTTTTCGCACAGAGCTCACGGAGAATACTGAGAACACTGAGATTTTCCCACACAGAGTCACAAAGCCTCAGAGGTATGTTGGAGTTCCTACACCGCAATGAAAGTCGCAAGTTGGAATTCCAACAAATATAATTACTTCGTGAACTCAGTGGCCTCCGTGCGAACTTAACTCAAGTAACCTTCTAAACTCCCTGCTTTGGTGTAAAACGGCATAAACATCAATATAGTTTTCTGAAATCTTATAAAAGATCCGAAATGGAAATCGACGCGTCAATATCTGTCTAAAATCTTTATAAACAACCGGAGCAATTTCTGGAAAATACTTGATCCGTTCTAAGGAAGAATCGATTTCTAAAATAAGTTCGAAACCTAAATTTTCTTTTTTACTATTATAATAATTTACTGAATGAAGAATATCTTCTTGGGCGCTAGGCTTAATTCTGACTTCTAAACTTGTCACTTTTTAGAATTTAGTATCCGTTTTTTAAGCTCTGTCCAAGATGTTCCGGTTGAATTTTGTTCATTTGCAAATCTTTCGTCCAATAATTGCTTGTCGTCTTGAGAGACTTCAATAGCAGGATTTTTTAAAGCAATCTGGTCCCAAATACTGGAAAGAGCATCCAACTGCTCTTCGATTTGCATATTTTGAATCTCGCCTATGGTTATTTTAGGAAGAATATTCATTGTCTTAATTATTAATACACTGAAGTGAATCTAAAATCAAGTCAGAAATCTAAAAGATTTTTTCACGCAGAGAACACGGAGAATACTGAGATTTTCTCGCACAGAGGGCACGGAGAACACAGAGAGTTTTTTTCACGCAGAGACGCGAAGACGCAAAGGTTTTTTTTCAGGCAGAGAGTGGAAATGTAGGAGTTCCTACAAGACAATGAAAGTCGCATATTGGAATTCCAACAAATATAATTACTCCGTGAACTCAGTGGCCTCCGTGCGAACCTCTTATCTTTATTAACGTACTGGAATCTTCCCGGCTCTTTCCAAGGCCTGGTCGATCAAAGATTGATACAATGTCTGGATGGGTATTCCGGCAGCTTTTGCTTGTTGAGGAATTAGACTTGTTTCCGTCATTCCGGGTAACGTGTTTGTTTCCAGAACGAACGGTATTTCCCCAACGACGATAAAATCAGTTCTAGAATATCCTTCGCATCCAAGTGTTTTGTGAGCAAGGATGGACTCTTCCTGGATCTTAGAGATGACCTTTTCCGGTAAACGAGCCGGAGTGATTTCTTGAGAAAGTCCAGGTTTATATTTGGATTCAACGTCGAAAAATTCTCCCCCTGGAATGATCTCCGTAGGAGGAAGCGCCTCTAATATTTTTCTGGAACCTTCTTTCTTTTCCCAAACCCCGCAGGAAACTTCCGTTCCTTTTAAGAATTTCTGTAAGATCGCGTGCTCTTCCGCATCGAAAAATTCCGGTAATCTATGACGTAGATCTTCGGGTCCTTCTATCCTAAATGTATGAAAACTAGAGCCTCCTTCCACCGGTTTTAGAAAAAGCGGATATTCTAAACCGAAGTTTTCGACCAAAGTCGGATTTTCAGAATATTCTTTTTTTCTCAATTCCCAAAAGGGTGCAACGGACATTCCTGCAAGTTGGAATAATCGGTTTGCTCTAATCTTGTCCATTGCCAAAGCGGAGGCTTTTACATCGGAACCGGTGAATGGAATGCCGAGAACTTTTAAAAAACCTTGCATAGAACCGTCTTCTCCGCTGGTTCCATGTAATCCTAAAAAAACTACATCACAATCCAAAGAGCTGAACGCTCCGGCGTTAGTCGAATGAAGTTCTTCGAATTCTTTTAAATACTCTTCCGGATTTTTGGAATTTCCTTCCGGGAACTCAGGTCGATATTCTTTAGGGATCACCCATCTGCCGTCTCTGGAAATCAGAATGGGTTTGACCGAATGTCCCATGGAAGACAAAGTTTTACTTATGAAAGTGCCTGTGCGCAGGGAAATTTCGTGTTCTGTGGAAGTTCCGCCAAATAAAACTGCAATTTTCAATGATCTATCCCCTGTTGCTTTTAGGATTTTCCGGGAAGAATGATAAATAAGAATCTAATACTGATCCTTTTCTTCCTAGTTTGTACGGAAAGCCTATTTTCGGAATACCCTTTTAAACCGGTTTCTCCTTTTCCGTCCGAATACAAACAATTTTGGTTCTTATACCAATCCGAAAAAAGATTGGGAGAAGAAGAACAGATCTTTAGACCATTCTTCTCTACATATAAGGAAACCAAATCCAATTATCGTTATAATACTTTTTTATTCCCAATCTACTATTCGGAAAAAACGGATTACTGGAGGGTTTGGAGTTTTTTATTCTTTTTCAGTGGAACGGAAACCTACCACGACGATATCGGTTGGGACGAGGACACTCTTTCCCCACTTCTGATATGGGGAAAAGGTGAAACGGCTAGAGAATCCTATTTCGGTTTTTTTCCCTTATACGGAAAACTTAGAGGTAAGGCAAGTTATTCGGAGTTGAATTTTGCACTCTTCCCTCTTTATTCCAATTGGAAGTATAAGAATTATAACGCTCATGGGATTTTATGGCCCTTCGTTATGTGGGGAGGTTCCGAAGTTAGGAATGATCTCAGGATCTTCCCTTTTTATTCTCACAAGATCCACAAGGGAAAATATGAACGTTATTCTGTGCTTTGGCCGTTTTTCCAATGGGGAAATATCAACGAGGATAAAAGGGAACCTTTTACTTATAAAATGTTCTGGCCTTTTTACCTTTCCAAGGATTCGGAATTCGGGAATATGAAAGCTCGGGCTTTTTTTTGGTTTCCCATTATAGGATCTTTATTCTCGTATGGGTACGATAAAAGAACTCATGAAAAAGACCTGAATGTCCTATTTTTTCTGTTTCAATACGGTTATAATGACGACGAAGATTACAGAAAATTAATTTTATTTCCTTTTTACGGCTATTACAGATTTGCGTATAAGGAGACCAGATTTTTTACTCCGTTCTATTTTCGCTTGAGCACTGACAGTCATCATCTCAAATCTTCCGAAACCTATTTTATCCCGTTTTGGTGGAGAACCAACAGAACATACGTGCAGTGGGGAAGAGAAGAAAATTATTATAAACTCTGGCCTCTCTTCCGATGGCATGAGGACAGAGAAGGTAACCTGACTTGGAATTTTCTTTCTTTATTTCCGATAAAATCGGAACTTGTGGAAAGGATCTGGGATCCGGTCTGGTCCATCGTTGAATATCAAAAATTGTCCAATGGAGAAAAAAGGCTCTCTTTTTTAATGAGACTTTATACCCAGAGATGGAACGAAGAAGAACTGCATATTCACGTACCTTTGCTCGTGGAATACAGCTCTACTCCGGAAAAAACTTCTTATCAATTTTTATACGGTCTATTCGGATTGGAAAGAAGTAAGGATAAGACCACGGTGCAGATTTTTTGGTGGATTAGGCTCTAATCGAAATGTTGGGATCCTTTAAAGAAAAAGCAAATGATACTCTTTACGCGGCAGGTTATACGATCGTTTTGATCGCGGAAACTTTTTTAAATCTAAGATTCACGATTGAAAAGCGGAAAGAAATTTTAGACCAAATGTTTATTGCGGGCGTCGGGAGTTTGTTCGTGGTATCTGTGGTTGCAGTTTTTACCGGAATGCTTCTCACTTTAAACACAGGATTGGGTCTGAAAGATTTCGGAGCAGAGGGACAGATCGGACTTCTTCTCACGATTACCCTTACTCGCGAAATGTCCCCATTTATGACGGCGCTTATCTTGGCCGCTTCCATCGGTTCCGCCATTGCCGCGGAGATAGGTACAATGAAAGTTTCCGAGGAAATCGACGCTCTTGAAGTGATGTCTATTGACCCTATACGATTTCTGGTTTTTCCAAGAGTATTAGGTTTTTCTTTAATGGTTCCGGTTCTCTGCGTGTATTCCAGTATTTTGGGAATTTTAGGCGGAGCGTTAGTCGGGCATTTTCAATTAGGGATAGAATATATCGTCTATTTCCAAGATGTGAACGAAAGGATCACTTCTATCCCCGGTCTCAAAGATCTATATACGGGCTTATTCAAAGGATATGTTTTCGGCCTGATCATTTCCTCCATTTCCTGTTCTCACGGTTTAAGAACGAGCGGCGGAGCAATCGGTGTCGGTAGAGCCACAAGAGAATCAGTGGTGACGTCTTTTTTAATGGTGATCTTTTTCGGTTATGTGATCACGGCGATCTTCTACAGGGAATAAAATGGAAGAATACGCAATAGAAATTATAAATCTGCACAAAGCTTTCGGGCAGAGAAAGATCTTAAAAGGAATGAATCTCCAGGTAAAAAAAGGAGAGACCATGGTAGTACTCGGACCGTCCGGAACAGGAAAATCCGTCACCTTAAAACATATCACAGGTCTTTTGGAACCGGACGCAGGGGAATGTAGGATCTTCGGCGAAAATATTTCTGGAGCTACCTTACCAGAAAGAGAAAAATTACGTTCTAAAATGGGGGTTTTATTCCAATCGGGGGCACTCATCAACTGGATGACCGTTTTCGATAATGTTGCACTCCCCTTACGAGAACACAAATTATATCCCGAAGAGGAGATCCAACGTATTGTCGCCGAAAAACTCAGGTTAGTGGATATGACCGTCGCAAAGGACAATTTTCCGAACGATATCTCCGGCGGAATGAAAAAAAGAGCGGGACTTGCTAGAGCGATCGCTTCTAATCCGGCGATCATTCTATATGATGAACCCACATCCGGTCTAGACCCCGTTATGTCAAACGTGATCAACGAATTGATTATCCGTATCAAAAAAGAAACAGGCGCCGCTCAGGTCGTGGTTACCCATGATATGTCCAGTGCGTATATGATAGCCGACCGCATTTCATTTTTTTACGGGGGCCAGGTTTTATTTACCGGAACTCCACAAGAAGTGCAGAATTCTCCGAACGAATTCATCCGTCAGTTTATTCATGGACACACAAAGGGCCCAATGATCCTGGAAACTAAGAATTGAAACCTAGGTCCAAAGAGAATATTCTGGATAAAAAGTCCGATATAAATATGGTAAGAGTTCTGGATCCTAAATGAAATCAATCCGTTATCTTTTAGTAGGTGCTATCTTCTCGGTCGCCTTAGTCATAGTAGGTTATTTTACCGTAATGACGGAAGGTGGACCCATTCAAAAACGGGGAGAATTCCTAAAAATCAATTTCAAAAACTCGGAGGGGATCAAGGTAGGAAACAAGGTCACTGTACAAGGTGTTCCGTTCGGATACGTTTCTAACATTAGACTGATCCAGATAGACGAAAGTGGAGCCGTTCTTCCTGCGGGAGAAGTGGGAGTCGCCACTAGAGTAGAAGTCACAATTCTTCTGAAAGAACCGGTCCGTATATATGAAAATTATGATATTGCAATACGTAACGAAAGTTTACTTTCAGGCCGAGTGATTTCCATAGATCCTGGAACTTCCGAATCCGCGGAAGAAAGCAAAGGAGCACCGAGGACCTTCCAAGTTGTGGATTATAAAACGGCAGGGGCCTCCTTAAAAGGGAGAGTATTACAAGATCCGCTCGTATCTCTTTCCGAACTAATCGCCGAGAATAGAGGAGATATCCGAAAAACTTTCTCCAACGTAGCCGATATCACCACAAAGATCAATAGTGGAGATGGGACTTTGGGAAGACTGATCAATCGTGACGATCTTCATACCAATGTAAATACCGTTCTGACGGATGCACAGATCGTTCTGCGAGAACTAAGAGAAGGTTTGGAAGATACACGCGAACAGGCACCGGTCACAAGCTTTATCCGCGCGGCACTCAGCTCTTTTTAAAACCTTTTTCTTGCCAAACTGGGTTTCCTACGAAAGACTTTTCCTATGTCTTCTCGTAAAATCGCAATCATCGGTACAGGGATCATGGGTAGAGGGATCGCAAATAATCTTTCTAAGCTAGGTCATTCTCTCCAATTATTCGCCCGTAATCCTGAAAAGATCCAAGACCTACAGTCCGATCTGGTCTCCGTTCATGGAAATATCAAAGAAACGGTAAAAGATTCGGAAATTATAATACTTTGTCTGACCGAAGATCATGTTGTGGAAGAGTCCGTATTCTCCTCCGGACTTTTGGAAACGAATGCAAATTATGTGATCGACGTAGGCACAACCTCCCCTTCTCTCACTCTCAAGTTAAAAGATACATTCCAAAAAATGAATATTCATTTCTTAGATGCTCCGATGACGGGTTCCAAGAATGCAGCCAGGGACGGTCAGATCCTATTTATGGTGGGAGCAAAGTCCAAGGATGAGATCGAAGATATCTCTTTCATTTTTGAGGCCTCCGGGAAAAACACGGTCTATTGCGGAGAAGTCGGAGATGGACAGAAAGCAAAGATCGCATTAAATATGGTGCAAGCAGGGATCTTCCAAGTCTATATGGAAGGTTTTTCATTGGCAAAGGCTCAAGGTATAGATCCTTCTGTCCTGAAATCTATTTTAGAACAATCCGCTGCCAAGTCCGGAATTTCAGAATTTAAGTTTCCGTTCGTATTTTCCGGAAACTACGAAACCCATTTTGCATTGAAGAATATGTACAAAGATCTGAAACATGCCCTCACATTAGGGAAAACATCCGGAACAAAGTTGCCACTCTGTTCCGGATTGGATGAGATCTATCGCTACGGGATGGAAGCGGGTTTAGGAGAGAAGGATTATTGCAGCTTGAACGAAGTTACTGCGAAGATACATCCGGCCAAATGATCTTTTCGATGAGGCCATTCCCGTTCTTATCCATTCGTAATTGGATTTTGGCTCCCGGCTTTCTTAATTTTTCCTCTAGTTCTTTCGCGCCTTCTTCCGGGATATAGTATTTGCTGAAAGGATAATGAAAGTTTCCGTAATTACACTCCCCTCTGATATAATTCCAGCAAGTTGGATCATTCTTTGCCTCGTTACAATCTGAGTAAAAACCTAAGTCATAAACGGAAGGTTCTCTGGAATTGAAACATACACAAGCTTCCTTTATATTCTTTCTCGGGATCTTAGGGTCCGCCTCGAAAGAATTGGAAGAAAAGGAAAAGACGGTCCCCTCTCCTTGGCAAACGTCGTTCGAATATTTACGATCTATCTGAAATCTGAGATAATGCCCGGAAAGTAGATCTCTAGGATCATAACCCGTGATCGGAAGGATTAATACTTTTCCATTCCTAAGATCGAATTCTCTTTCTAGAGCTATGGAGGCTAAAACAAGAATGGGCAAAAATACCGCAAGAACCGAAATGGTTAACTTTTTCATATTCCTAATTCCTCCGATTGAAAGAGTTGGTTCGCTGCATTTCGGATCCTTTCCCTCATCTTAAATATTAAAATACTGAATCCTAGTATGAATATTCCCGAGACGACGAGACCGATCCCTGTGGCGAGTAAACTTCCGAACACTTCCAGATAAATATAAACAAAACGGACGCCTAAGACTAATAAAGATAGATCAAACCATCTTCTGGATTCGAAAAATAAAAATGTAAACGGGATCCAGGCCAAAAAGAAGAATATCATCGCCGGAAATTTTCCATACCAATGAAACAGTTGCGGATAATTCAGAAGTCCCAAGAATATTCCGGAAATCGAAAGTAAGATGATCTTTCTTCTTGAAAAACGGTTTCGAAAAATTTGAGAAATAGCGATTAACGTGATTGGAACAATTAGGGGCCAGTACCATGGAAAAGGAACGTCGTACTTTCTGTAAAACTCGGGGTTCGGATCTAAATTCGGGATATCGCGTGTCTCAAAACTTCCCCAAATGGAAGAAGTGATAAAAAAACCGAAGGCCCAAAGTAAGAACGGATTCACTAGAATAGAAGTTTTACTCTCCTTAGTTTCCAGCCTTCTCTCTGCAAAGATCGCAACCCCTGCAAACACCCAGGAGGCAACAAAAAAGAATAAAGAGTAATAATGACTTCTTTCCCTCCAGTCGATATTCGAATTATTGTCGATCCAACTAAAAATGGAGGAACTGAATACCGCGATCCAAAGATGTTGCAGCACCCTGCCAGGATACATGATCACAAGTAAAATAGTGATCCCCGACCATAAGAGCAAAGCCTGGTATAATTTCCCCTGTGTATGGTAAACTTGGGAGATCAGACCAATATTCGCAAAAAATAATACACCCAGAAGTAAAACCAAAAGATAACGGATCGTATCGTTCCAGATCTCTTTCCTTTGTGAATATAGGATCGCGATCCCTATCCCGAAAAGTATCGTAAAACTAGTGCCCAGTTTTATCGAATAATGAATCTTGTCCCAGTTAGCCGCCACCATAGCAATAACTCCAAGACCGATGACCACGATCCCTAAGGCTAAAAAGGAATAGAATACATAAGGAATTTTTTTAGAATCTTCGAATTTGAGAATGGACTCTGCCTGAGCCTGGCTAATGAGTCCTGAATCCACCCAAGTTTTTAATTTTTTCTTCCAATTCATGACGCAAAGGTTATCCGGACGGAATGGAATTCAGTCAACCTTTCTTTCAATAATTTAGAAATAGAACCGGCAGTTACAAGCCGATATCCGTAGAGCTAAATCAGTCTTCTTCCTTTGTTCCCAAAGATTTTTCTATATGATTGCGGTATCTTTCTTTAAAGAATGACTTTTGATTCGGCGCACCAATCCCGGCTTCTTTCAACCTTCTTTCGTTTGCTGAAATTCGATCCTCGTCCAAAGGGTGAGTGCTCAAATACTTTTCCAAAGGAATATCGGCGCCGCTCAACTCAGGATTTTTCTTTTTCTCTTGTTGGAGATCTTTAAAAAAATCCGCGATTGCTCCAGGATAATAAGGAGTGGACCTCATATAGTCAAAGCCGTATTCGTCCGCTTCTTCTTCCATGGAGCGGGAATTTACAAGACCTAATAGATTTGTGGAAAGTCCTGCTATGTCCGCCGAATGTTGTGCCAGATCGGGACCGAGCACATAAGACAGAACAAAATACAAGGCAAAATATAAAGTGATATTTGTGGATAATTGTTTGGTGGAATGTCTTCTCTCCGCATGAGCAATCTCATGAGAAAGGATACCGGCAAGAGTCGCCTCATTCTTTACGAAATGAAGAAGTCCCGTATAGACGAAAATATAACCTCCGGGGGCGCAGATCGCATTGATCACCTTATCGTCGTCTATTATGGTTACCTTATATTTGAACTCATCCTTGTATTGGATGGATTTGGACTTTAAGATACGGTCTACAATGGATTGTAGATATTTTTCCAAAGGTTTGTCTTTGTAAATTTCACCGTGTGCATCACCCGTAACGGCAGCTTTATAAAATTGTTCTCCTAAAAAACGATCGACGTCCAATGGAAAAACGAGATCGACCATCCAACCACAACCTTGGAGGCTAAAAAGCAAAAATAGTACCAGGAAATATTTGCGAATTGAGGTTTTCTTCATTTGGTGTTACTCCGAATACAAACGGATTTCGTATCCGCCATAGGCGCGGATATTGATGACTCCATCCTCGAACAAAAGGTATTGTCCTTTAATGCCGAGCAATTTGGAATCTATCTCCTTCTCTTTATCGGGGGAAAAAGATTTGGATTTTTTTGGATATTCTAAAATAGGATAACTTAATTTTGTGATATTTCGTTCTTCTGATTCCGTATAAGGAACCCCTAGGTCCCAGGAATCCAAGATTTCCAGTAATTCTTTCTTTTTGGAAATCAGATCGAAGGTTCCCGAATCTTCCGTCACCATCTTCTGCCATTTGGTTTTATCATCGATAACGGTCGTAAATTGTTTTTCGATGAGACCTGCGTCTCTTCTGGAGGAAACTTCCAAAAGTGGGATTGCTTCTTGGGCTCCCTGGTCCACCCAACGATTGGAGACAGGTTTTTCTCGAGTGATCCCCACTTTTAATCCGCTTGTATTTGCAAGATATACGGTATGTTTTTGGAAGCAGTAACCTTCTCCCCATTCAGGTTCCCTACAGGTTCCCAAATGAAAATGACAGGTTTCAGGACGAAGAATACATAGATCATTTTCCGCTAATGTTTGAAAACATTGGAAACAACTTCCCTGGTTGAAACTTTTGCTTGTTATTTTTCCACAATTCACGCAGCGGATTTTTCCGGTAAATTCCAGTTTTACCCTTTTGCCTACAAGATTACCGATCCGAAAACCTGCGGGAACAAGTTGGGCCTCTTGTTTTCCGGATTCGGAAGACGGATAAGTAGCTACCACCCAGATATATTCTACCGGGTTTACACCTTCATGGTCCATCATTCTTAAAAATCCGGAAGACAATTCTTTCATGGAAAAAAATATTCCTTACCGCCGAGTGGTCGTAACTTTGCATCCACTTTTACGGTTAAAATAGTGCTTAACTCCTGTCCTTTCCAGTCAAAAACAACGATTTTATCTTCGTAGGAATAATGGCTCAACCTTCCATCCGTATGATAGAAAAATTTCAGATCGCTCTCCCCTTCTTTTCCGGGAACAGAAAGAACTCCCTTTCCTGCGAGGGTCCTTCCCTCGTACCATTTCGCTTTCATAGGGATAGAAGGTATCGTCCTCGCGGGAGTCAAACCGCTGCTTGCAGAGGCAGCGTCCGGAGTTTTAGGTTCCGGATCCGAACCTTCCGCCAACTTGTCTTCCAAACTAGAAACCCTAAGTAATGCGCATTGGAAATTTCCCTCTAATTTAGGAAAGTTTTGGTTGCAGGGAGCCTCTTTTACATATAATTCCTGATCAAAGGAAGCACCTGTGCGAACACTTTGTGCGATCTTTGCAAACGCATAAAATTTCAAACGGCCCAAAACTTCTTTTAGTCCGTATTCTTTCCATTCTCCGCTTTGGTTTTCCGCAAAAAGGGAAAAGGAAAATAAAATTACGAATATGGCAGCGAATCGGGTTCTCATAATATCTCTTTCGAAATCCTGTAACAAAACATTAGTAGATCAGATATTTTTGGATCAGCTTATTTGCGGAAGATTCCGATTCCGCGTAAGAAGCCTTAAATTCATCGTAGGTCTTACCCGCATCCACAGACTCTCTGAATTTTTCGGTACCCCAAAGAAAATCTATATTATGCGATCCGTCCGCGTATTGTCTCCATTTGAAATCCTTATATTTCTTTTTCATAATGGACGTCAGGTTATACGCCATTCTGATCGGATCGTATTTTCGGTTGACTACCGTTAAACGCAGACCTCTGCAGATCTCTCCCTTAAACGGTCCGAAGGTAGGTTTAAAAAATACACTTTGGTAATAATAATCTCCCTTACTGTCCTCGTTCAATTCGGAGATAATTTCTTCCGGTTCATTCATCCAAGGAGCGCCGAAATATACGAATGGAGCCTGGGTACCTCTTCCTACGGAAACATTCACTCCTTCTAATAATACCAGACCAAGATAATTCCGCGCAGAATCCAGCATCGGTAGATTCGGAGAAGGTGTGGACCAAGGGATACCTTCTTTTTCCCAATCGAATCCTCTTTTTAGATTTTCGGGAGAGATAATATTTAGTTTTACTCTCCCGCCCAGATATTCTCCGTTATAGAATGCAGCCGCTTCTCCCAGAGTCATCCCTGTGAAAAATAGAGAGGGAAATTCTCCCGCGAAGTTAAGGAACTTCTTTTGGATACCTTCTCCCCTTGCGCCTAAATATAATGCCGGGTTTGGATGATCTAAGAGGATAAACTTCGTGTTTGGATCGGGCAAATTATCCATCAAACGTTTCAAAACGCTTAGGTAGGTATAACAACGCATCCCCATGTCGACTACGTCGAAGACTACTGCATCCGCACCCTTTAAGATCGCAGGGATCTCTGAGTTTTTAACTTTATAAATATGATAGATAGGGAGTTGAAAAGTTTCATCCATTGTGACAGGAGACTTACTAAAGTCCTCTTCCAATCCTAAAAACCCGTGTTCAAGCCCGATCAGATGTTTGATCTTTACTTTTTTATCCTTAAACTCTTTTATAATCTTCTCAGGATATCTTCCTATACCGGATGGATTGGTAACGAGCACAACGGATTTACCGGAAAGACTAGGAAGTACTTGCTCGTAGAAGGAAACTTCGGCTGGAATAATTTTGGATTTAGAAATATGACTTCGGGATGACGCTTCTACGCAGGAGCCTGAGGAAATTGTCAGAAAAAAAATGAGTAAAGTTAGGATTTTTTTGTTTCTTTCTTTGAACCGCATGTAAGATACCTTATTTGTTCAGTAAATAGACAGAATTCAATACATCAAGGAGAAAAAGGAAGCGATATGGCAAAGCTGCCCATCCTGCGGATTACCGCTCTCACACTGATTTTAGGTTTCGCTTTTGCATGCGCAACGGGTGACGGATCCCGACGCAAGAAAAAAGAAGAATTCACTAGAGAAGGAAATACCATCACCGTGATCGGAGAGGCTCCGATCTATAACGGAGATATAGCGAACGCAAAACAAAGAGCGATCAAAGACGCAAAAGTTAATGCGGTACGTAAAGTAGTTGGTGAAGAAATTTCCAACAAAAGCCAAGCTTCCGATGGAGAAAGTTTAGGCTCTAGTTTACTTTCCAAAACGGATGCATTCGTAAAATCGTACGATATCGTTTCCGAAGACCAAGGTAAGATCGATACTCAACCGATCTTAAAACTTACAGTTCGTTGCACCATCGAAGAATCTAAACTTTCCACCGCGGTCGAAGGTCTTCTTGCAGATGTTGGAAATCCAAGAATTGTAGTTTTAGTTCCTTCTAAAGTTGGAGGGGCACCGGTTGCTCCTTTAAGCAATGGTAATATTGCGGAAGCTGAGATCATCAAAGGTTTAAAAAAAGCAGGCAACAAGATCGTAGATCCGGGAACTGCTTCTAAAACGGTTAAACCTTCCGGTTTGAATGCGGAAGCAGTCAACTCTCTGGATGCCGGAGCTGCGATACTCATCCAAGCTCAAGCTTCCGGAGCAGAAGTGCTGGTAGTTGGTTCCGTAGAGACAGAAGACCAAGCGCCTGTAACTGCTATCGGCGGAAAACAATTGGATAGACCTTTATTCAATACTGCTGCCACCGGTCCTTATAAAGTGATCCTGCTTTGGGGGGATGGAAAAATTGTAGCATCCGGAAACGGAGACGCTCGTGGAGCGGATATCACACAAAAAGTTTCCAGAGAAAAAGCGCTTGCAGGTTGGGCAGAAGACGTTACCAAAAAAGTAAACAAACAACTCAAAGAGGAATGGTTTAATCTCACCGAGAACAATACCATCATTCTCAAGTTTACCGGATTGGATGCGGACGAATCCACTAAGTTCAAAGATGATCTGGCAGAATTGACCGCTGCAAAAGACATCAATGTTAGAACTAGCAACGTAAGCGGTTCCGAGTGGGAAGTTACTTACCCAGGAAAAGACGCACTGTTTATGGACGAATTAGTCTATAAAAAGGACAGAGGATTTTCTTTCTTAGCTACTAAGAAAATGAACGTTAAATCCGCTGCAAGAGGTGTGGTCACTTTGGAGTTCAGTCCGAATAAATAATCGATTTACCGATCAATCTAAAAGAAAAGCCGGCGAATTGCTCGTCGGCTTTTTACTTTTAAGGCTTACTTCTTAGCGGTAATTTTCAGTTTTTCACCGTAAGCAGTTTCATGTTTTGCGAATGTCTGCCAGAATTTAGGGACCAATTCCCTATAAAGTTTAGAGACAAGAATATCCAAATGAGTATGCCAGCCTGAAGAAACCATAAGTTTACCGAATTCATCCGTCAGTTTATAATGTCTCAAGGTAAGAAGAACATCTTCTCCCTTTTCTTCTAGCTCGAAACGAACTTCCGAATTAGGATGCCAAGTAAAACTTAAAAGACGAGGAGCTTCGATTGCTGTGATCGTTTCTACTCCGCTAATACCGTTTTCCATCGCCTTGAATCGATCCGGATATGTTTTTTCCTCCGAAAGAGAGGAATGTAAAAAATTCAGTTCTACTTTTCCACCCACCTTCAGCTCCATAGTTCCCTTTGCAAGCCAGGTGCCTCGCTTTTCGGAATCGACAAGATATTCCCAAACAGTCTCGATCGGACCCGGTAGTAACCTTTGGAAACGAACTTCTGACTCGGAAGTAAAGGTCCCATACGTTTTGTTTACAGTTAGATCTTTCATTACGATCTTCTCCCCTTTCTCATTTTATTGGCTTTTAATTCCTTTTCCAGAAGATCGAGTCTTCCTTCCCAGAAAGATTTCGCTCTATCCAGCCAGTCTTGGATCTCTTTCCAACCTTTGTAATCCAATGAGTGGATCCTTCTTTGCCCATCCACTCTTGTTTGGATTAGATTACATTCTCTCAAAACCTTAAAATGTTGGGAAATCGCGGCGGAACTTATATCAAAATGTCCTGCAATTTCTCCGGCTCCCATTTCCCCATCGAACAAGAGTTCTAAAATTTTGCGCCTGGTTGGGTCCGCAATCGCATCTAAAGCCTTCATTAGCATATATTTAAGTAAAGACTTAATTAAGTCAACACTTAATTATATCTTTTCCCCGAAAAGTGGAGGTCCGAAAATCAAAAGTAAGCGATAAAAAACCGAGAATTTTTTTAGGAACGAAACGTTTAGAAAAAAAAGGAAAAGACGAATATAGAATTAACCGACGGTTTTTCGGGAAATGAAGAATGAATATTATAAATTCCTGACAAACTCGCGAATTTACGGATTTAAAAGAAAAAAACCACCGGAGGATTTCCCGTCCGGTGGTGCCTGTTCCCGAAAACTACATTTGAAGAAGTTTGAGGACCGAATTCGGTTTAAGATTTGCTTGCACTAACATCGCCGTACCACTCTGCACGAGTATTTGTTTAGTAGTTAGAGCAACCATCTCCTCCGCCATATCGGCGTCACGAATTCTGGACTCGGAGGCCTGCATATTTTCGTATGCCGCCATGAGACCTTTTGCGGAATGTTCCAGCCTATTAAAATAAGCTCCCATATCCGCCCTCTGCTTCATGATCTTTCCGAGCGCAGCATCGGCTAGGCCGATCACTTCGTTCGCTTCCCCAGGAGAAGAAACCGCAATCGGTCTTCCGTCTGCCTTGGTCAGCTTTAAAGCTCGGGAAGTCATAGTTCCAATGAAGAACCTTTCCCTTTGGTTCTGGTTCGGTCCCATATGGAACCACATAGAAGCCCTTTTGGAACCTCTAGCGAAGTCTCCTTCGAACAATTTGAATCGATTGAACTCGGCTTGAGAAGCAATTCGATCCACTTCGTCGACTAAGGCGGAAACTTCCACCTGAACCAATTGTCTATCTTCGGGGCTGTAGATCCCATTCGAGGTTTGGATGGCCAAAACCCGGATCCTTTGGATGATATCCGAAGACTGTTGAAGGAATCCTTCCGCAGTCTGGATGAAACTCATCCCGTCTTCCGTATTTCTCTCCGCTTGTCTCAGTCCGTTGATCTGCGTTCTGAGTTTTTCGGAGACAGCCAAACCCGAAGCATCATCGCCGGCAGAATTGATCCGCATCCCGGACGACAAAGCTTTCATGGTTTTATCCACAGCTAGCTCGTTGAACTTCAGAGAGCGGTGTGAATTCACCGCACTCAGGTTGTGATTGATAATCATCCTACACTCCTTGTAGAGAGTTTCCGGAGGATCTCCCTATCCTCCGATCGGACATGACCTGTCCGGTGCTCCGGGATGGACCCGGTCGGACCACCCGACAGGTCATTCTCCCTTGGAGATTTAGGATATTTTTCAATCACGGCAAGAACGCCGACTAACGTCAGTGATCTTACAAAAGTACAATAAGCTTTAGGTTATTACTAACCCGGTTTTCGTTTCCTCGGAATTCCTCCTTGGAAAAGGAACCGGAAAAAAATTGGGGAAAGAAGAAGACTAGACCCGACGTTTTTCCTGTACCTTTTCGTTATAGTCCGCAAAGCGGGCTTCATAAGCCGGAGCTTGCGACGGCAATTAGGTCCCTAGACGACGATAGCCGCATCTGCGGCTTCGGAGTTCTACAGAAAAGAAGTTCCCGGTGCGGGAGCATCACTGCTCCCGCTGCCGGAAAGTCCTAATTACCTAAGTAACTGGAGGACAGACTGAGGTCTTACGTTAGCTTGTGCTAACATTGCAGTACCGGACTGAACCAAGATCTGGTTCTTAGTGAACGATACAGTTTCCTCTGCCATATCCGCGTCCCTGATTCTCGACTCTGAAGCTTGGATGTTCTCGTAAGCTACCATCAGACCTTTAGAGGCATGCTCTAGTCTGTTATAGTAAGCTCCAAGATTTGCTCTTTGTTTGTTGATTTTCATTAAAGCATCGTCAAGAAAGCCGATTGCTTCGTTTGAAAGTTCAGCAGTAGAAAGAGTCAAAAGTGTTCCATCAGACTTGATCAAATTCAGAGCCTTAGCGGTCATAGTTGCGATATAGACACGTTCCCTCTGGTGCTGGTTCGGTCCGATGTGGAACCACATAGAAGCAGTTCTTGATCCACGAGCGAAATCGCCTTGGAGCAATGCCATCTTGTTAAACTCTGCTTGGGAGGAAATGCGATCAATTTCGTCTATAAGCTGAGAAACTTCTACTTGGATCATCTGACGGTCTTCTGCACCGTAGATTCCGTTGGAAGATTGGATTGCAAGTACACGGATCCTTTGGATGATATCATTCGTTTCCTGGAGATATCCTTCCGTTGTTTGGATCAGGGACATGCCGTCCTCAGTGTTTCTCTCCGCTTGGCGAAGTCCTTTCACCTGAGTTCTCATTTTTTCGGAAACGGCTAGACCGGATGCATCATCCCCGGCGCGGTTGATACGCATACCGGAAGAAAGAGCCTCCATGTTTTTCGCCACTTCGTTGTTCTGGAACTTCAGAACGCGGTGGGAGTTAATCGCGGCTAAGTTATGGTTAATGATCATTTGTTTCCTCCTTGAAACTGATCATGAGCCCGGCATCCGTGCCGGGATCTTGTGCTGGTTTGGTTTTGGTCTTTTTTTCTATCTATTTAAATGAAGGCTGAATTCTGGGAAAGACCTAGAATTCAGGGTTTCCTTCAGATATATCTTCGGTGAAGCAGATGTCCTAGATTAATTTTAACGAAAATGAAGTTTTTCGTTAAAATTAGCGGTTTTTTATTGTTTTTTAGCGATTTTTAAAGAAATGAAGGAAATGGATTTGGAGAAATTTTAGAAAAAATTTTCCTTTTTTGGGCTCATCTAAAAGTTCGAACGAATCGGAAATTTCCATAAGCATTTTTTTGGAAAAAGTCACTCCCCTTCTCTGCAGGCGGGTTTTTTCAAAAATTTTCGAAATCAGTTTGCATATCCTAGTTCTATGAAGATAGTTTGCGATTGTTTTCGTATTTCCTAAAGTACTATGAGCCAACCTAAAACAAAAAAAGAAACAGAAGATCTATTAGAATTATACAGACAAATGCTTCTCATCCGCCGCTTCGAAGAAGCTTCCGCAAAGGCCTATAGCATGGGCAAAATCGGCGGCTTCTGCCATTTATACATCGGTCAAGAAGCAGTGGGCGTAGGGGCCATCTCCGCTCTAGAACAAAAAGATTATATAGTTTCCACCTACCGAGATCATGGCCATGCGCTTGCCAGAGGTCTAGAACCAAAAGCGCTTATGGCGGAATTATTCGGCAAAAAAACAGGGATCGTATCGGGCAATGGCGGCTCCATGCACTTTTTCGATAAGAGTAAAAACTTCATGGGGGGACACGGCATCGTAGGAGGGCATATTTCTCTGGCGGCCGGGATCGCATACGCTTCCAAGTATCGCGGAGACGGCGCTGTGACGTTATGTTTTTTCGGAGAAGGTGCTGCAAACATCGGCTCCTTCCATGAAGGGATGAACTTAGCGGCGATCTGGAAACTTCCTTTAGTCATGATCTGCGAGAACAATCACTACGCGATGGGAACTCCGGAATATAGAGCGCTTTCCGTCAAAGACGTTTCCGTAAGAGCGGTCGCCTATGATATCGCAAGAGATCATATAGAAGGGGACGAGGTCCGTAAAGTCAGAGAACACGTACGAGTCGCGGTGGAAAGAGCAAGACGAGGAGAAGGCCCTACCCTTATGGAAATTTCCACCTACAGATTCAGAGGTCACTCTATGTCGGACCCTGCTAAGTATAGGACCAAAGAAGAATTAGAAAAATATAAACAAGGTGATCCTCTCATCAAAGCGGAAAAGGATCTACTCGCGGCGGGCTGGGCCCAAGAAGAACTCACAAAAATGGATGAGATCATCCTCAAAACGGTCGAAGAATCGGTGGACTTCGCGGAAAAGAGCGAAGAACCTCCTCTTGGTTGGCTGTACAAGCATGTTTATGCGGAGAACGTTTAATGGCAGTACTCACTTATAGAGAAGCCCTCAATCGAGCCATGACGGAAGAAATGGAGAAAGATCCGAATATCTTTCTCATGGGAGAAGAAGTAGGACATTACGAAGGAGCCTATAAAGTTTCCCAAGGTATGCTCGCTAAGTTCGGGGAAAGAAGAGTGATAGACACTCCAATTTCCGAGAACGGTTTTGCAGGAGTCGGAATAGGAGCCGCTATGGTAGGACTTAGGCCTATCATAGAATTTATGACCTGGAACTTCTCTCTAGTTGCAATCGATCAGATCATCAACTCCGCTGCCAAAATGAATTATATGAGTGCGGGGCAATTTCCGATCCCGATCGTTTTCAGAGGAGCCGGAGGTGCGGGTGGAAGACTTGCCGCTCAACATTCCCAATCCTTCGAGAGTTGGTATGCACATATCCCAGGACTTAAAGTCCTCGCCCCCTACACTCCTTCGGATGCGTACGGCCTACTAAAAACTTCCATCCGAGACAATAACCCGACTATCTTTATAGAAAGCGAGGTATTGTACGGTTCCAAAGGAGAAGTGCCGGAAGGAGAATTCTTGATACCGATGGGAAAATCGGATATCAAAAGAGAAGGAACACAGCTCACCATCATCAGTTGGTCCAGAGCGCTCATGTATGTCCTTCCTGCGGCGGAAAAACTGGCAAAAGAAGGAATTTCCGTCGAAGTTTTGGATCTAAGAAGTATAAGACCTTTGGACGAGGAAGGGATTTTGGCTTCTGTTAGAAAAACAAACAAGGCTCTCATAGTGGAAGAAGGTTGGAATGTGGCGGGATTCGGCGCGCAAGTGGCGTATCTTATCCAAAAAGAAGCTTTCGATTATCTGGATTCTCCGATCGAACGGATCACTCAGGAAGACGTACCAATGCCTTATGCGGCCAACCTGGAAAAATCCTCCCTCCCGAGTGAAGAGAAAATTATCAAAAAAGTCAGAGAAATGATCAAGTAAATCATAATATTCGTATATTATTATATTATAAATAGGAAAAATAAATGGCAAAAATTTCCGAAATGACCCAACTATCCCCGACCATGTCGGAAGGTGTTTTGGTAAAATGGCTAAAGAAGAAGGGGGATTCCGTCGCTCCGGGGGAAATATTAGCCGAGGTGGAAACCGATAAAGCGGTCATGGAAATGGAAGCGTTCGATTCCGGGGTAATTTTGGAAATTTTAGCCCAGGAAGGCGCCAAGCTCCCGGTCGGTGCCCCTGTCGCTATCATTGGAAAAGCGGGTGAAGATATCACTTCCCTACTTTCGGAGGCAAAATCCAGATCAGCCGCCTCCGGGACTTCTACCCCGGCCACTCCGCCCCCTGCATCCGAGCCTGTGCAAGCCAGCTCTAACTCGCCTTCTCCAAGTCCAGCGCCGAAAAAACAGGAAAATGTAGGTTCTTCGACGATTTCCGAGTCCGAACTGGAAGAAGAAGCTCCTTCTCCTAAGGAAAGTCCAATCTCCAGGGGACTTTCTCCTTCTGCATTAGAAGGAAGAATAAAGGCTTCTCCTCTAGCGAAACGAATGGCTGAGGAAAGCGGGATCGATCTTTCCAAGATCAGAGGGACAGGGCCGGATGGACGGATTATCAAACGGGATATTGAAAACGGGATCTCTGCATTCACAAAGAGTGTAACTTCTCCATTTACCGGAGAAATATTACAAGAAGAGAAACTTCCTATCTCCGGAATGAGAAAGACGATCGCTTCTCGCTTGGTCCATTCTAAAACGCACCAACCTCATTTCTATTTGGATATGGAAATTGATGCCGACGCACTCGTACAATTGAGAGAAAATTTCAACTCCGACTTAATACAATCGGGAGAAGAGATCAAAGTTAGCATAAACGACTTTATCATAAAAGCTTCTGCACTTGCTCTCTTAAAAGTTCCGGAAGTAAATTCCTCCTGGAGAGAAGATCATATCTTAAAACACGGAAGAGTGGATGTGGGAGTTGCGGTTTCTATCGAAGGAGGGCTCATCACTCCTTACGTGAGAAACGCAGACAAAAGGTCGGTATTGGAAATCGGAAGAACGGTAAAAGAGCTTGCTTCCCGTGCAAGGGAACGAAAACTCAAACCGGAAGAGTTTTCGGACGGAACCTTCACTGTTTCCAATTTAGGAATGTTCGGAGTGAATCGGTTTGCGGCGGTAATCAACGAACCTGAGGCAGCAATCCTCGCAGTTGGAAACGTGGTATCCAAACCGGTAATCAAAAACGGAAACATTGTCCCCGGAAAAACTCTTTCAGTCTGCCTTTCCTGCGATCATAGAGTGGTAGACGGTGCGGTGGGAGCCGGTTGGTTGGAAGTGTTTCGGAATTTTCTGGAACATCCTCTTCGGTTACTTGCCTGATTTCTTTGTGGGCTAAGAAGCAGTGGATCAAGATTCCAATCTTAAAACAAGAGACCTAAAAGTAAAAAAAGCTGCGATGCTACTTCTGTCCTTAGACAAGGAGGCGGCCGCCAAAGCATTAGCCCAACTGGATGAAAAATTAATTGAAGAGATCGTCCAGGAAATGGCAAAGATCAAAACGATCAGCAAGTCCGAAAAAGAAGAAGTTCTCTTAGACTTTCAAGGTTCCTTAAAAGATCTTGCGGCAGAATCCAGAGGTGGGATCGAAACTGCCAGAGAATTATTGCAAAAGTCCTTAGGTAAAGAAAAATCCGAAAACATATTAGGAAAACTGGATAGAAAGGACACTGAGGAAGATTTTTCCTTCTTAAACGATGCAGAACCCCAGACGCTCGCTCACCTTCTCGCTCCGGAACATACACAAACGATCGCAGTCACACTTGCATTTTTACATCCCAAAAAAGCCGCAGAAACACTTAAGTTTTTACCTAAAGAACTCCAGAGCAAAGTAGCGCTTAGACTTGCCAATACCACCAAAACCCATCCGGATGCGATCCGTCAGATCGCAAAAGTCCTGAAGAAAAAGTACGAGCAAAGAGACAAATCCGAATTCAGCGAAGCAGGAGGAGCGGAAGCGCTCGCCAATATTCTGAATCATATGGATAAATCTTTAGAAGAGACCATCCTTAAAGAACTGGAAGAGCAGTCTCCGGAACTCGCTTCTCAGGTCCGGGAGAAGTTATACACTTTCGAAGATGTACTTCTACTCAACTCCAAGGAAATGAGGTTAATCATCAACCGGATAGGAGACGACGATCTGATCGCGATCGCACTCAGAGGAGCTTCCGACCAGATCAAGTCTCATTTCTTCGAAGCAATGTCAAAAAATCGAGCCAACGATATTTTAGAAAGTATGGATATCCGAGGAAAAGTGACCCTAAAAGAGATCACTGACGCAAGAAACAGCATTCTTACCGCATTGCGTGATTTGGAAGAGATCGGAGAAATTATAATTAAAAAAGACTCGGAAGAGTTTATTTAAGACCAAAGAGAGTCAGTTGTTTTTATTTTTTCTGTGATTATTTGCGACCTTCGGGCCTAGCTTCAGCGCGATCTTCGATCGCTTTATGAGGTTGGTCTTCAGTAAGTGTGAATTTGGAGTTTGGAAATTTCTCACGAAATTTCACGTACGGGAGCTGACGGGACTCGCCGTTACGCAGTTTGCCATCCTGGCAAACTTGGCTCCACGGCGTCTTTTGCGCTCGCTTCGACATCCTGTCTCGCGTCGCAATTGTTTACGCTCCCTATGGGTCGCTACAATTGCTATCGCGCAAAAGCTTCGAGTCAAGTTATAGAATAAAGGGGAAATTCCGGAGCTGACGGGACTCGAACCCGCGACATCCTGCGTGACAGGCAGGCACTCTAACCAGCTGAGCTACAGCTCCTTTTATGAAGAACATAATTTCTGAGTGAGCCTGGGGGTCAATTCGTTTATCTGAAAAAGGGATGAATTTTTAAGTCCCTTCCATAGACTTTCCAATAGCGGAGTTTTTCCGACTTACGGCTTTATTAAATGCTTCACGAAAAAAGACCAAAGGATCTACTCGAAGAGAGAGTATTTACTCTTTCTAATTTTTTATCAGTCTCCAGAGTTTTACTACTTCCTTTTTTTATTCAATTCACCCGAAAACATATCGAGTCTCCTCGAAATAGCGAATATTTATTTTTAGCAATTGGGACCTGTATTCTCGCAGTACTCACAGATTTTCTAGACGGGTTTCTTGCCCGCCTACTCTCCCAAGAATCCGTCTTGGGAAAATATCTGGATCCGATCTGTGATAAGTTCGTTACGATCGGCGGACTTTCGGTCATCGTTCATTATTATCAGTTTCCTCTATGGATACTTATCATTTACATCCTGAGAGAAATTTTAGGAGTTTGGTTGGGTGGATTCCTATATTTAAAAAGAGGGATCCAAGGAAAACCGAATTGGTGGGGTAAGATTGGAGTGGGTCTTGTTGCGGCCGCAGTCTTATGGTACATGACCTTACCTCTCATCGGTCCCACATTACCAGAAAATCATTTCTTTCAACATCCGGAATATTCAGGTTACGTTTTGGTTTTGATCTTAAGTATTGGAGTCATAGCTTATTCCAAGAGATATTGGAATATAGTGTTCCATCCGGAAAGATTCATCCTGGATCCAGAAGATAAAAAACAGAAAAAAAAGTACGAACTGGTCTGATCCCTAGTCCAGTTTGAATTTCCTTGACACCGGAGCCTCCTCACCCATCCTGTCAATCGCGACCGCTCGGGTGGTGGAATTGGTAGACACGCAAGCTTGAGGTGCTTGTGCCGGTTCGGTGTAGGGGTTCGAGTCCCCTCTCGAGCATCGTCCTACCTGGCTCACATTCCTCCATTTCGAAAAACCAACCCTCGGTAAAATTATGACATCGGGTGCTCTCTCCGTTAAAGATTTCTTAGACAAAGCCAAACTTGTTTCTTACGGCTTTTTCGGATTATTGATCCTTTTTCTGATCTTGTTCTTCTCCGCTCCTTTTCTTTTAATTTCAAAAGCGGATCCCAAAAAATCGGACGCAATTATTTTAGAAGCCATAGAAACCGGTAAAAAAGATAAATTCAAACAAGCGGCTGCCTTATGGAAGAAGGGCTTGGCTCCTGTGATCCTGATCCTTCATTCTCCTCCCAACCAAGATTCCGATTTGGGGTTAGTAGGAGATCCTACGGCTTCTCTGCAAACTTATCTGGTTTCCTTGGGGGTAGAAGAGACAAAGATCTTAGTTTATACCGTAGACGCAGGTCCTCAGGAATTCCCTAAAACTCTGTTAAAGATCGCATTGGATCGTCAGTGGAAAACTTTTCTTTTGATAGGAAAAGAATACGATTCCGCAACCTTGTTAAAATTATATAGGAACGTGTTGGAACCGGCGGGAATTTATATAGCGGTCTCCAAAGTGAGTGAAGGTATCGGATCCTGGGATTGGTTTACAAAACCGAAAAGCCTGGAATCCATCCTAGGAAGACTCTCGAAACATTTATATCTGATACTATTAGGAAATTAGAATGTCCCAAGACTTAAAAGAAACAAACGAACTCATCCAACAAAGAATCGAGAAGATCAAGCACCTAAAGGAGAAGGGTGTAGATCCCTACCCGATCCGATTTTTTCCTGATTCGGATTCCGCGGCTTTGATCGATCTGTATTCTAAAACTCCTACAGGTCCGGAGAAAAAATTTCTCTTAGGTGGACGTCTTCATTCCAAACGTGTGATGGGAAAAGCGAGTTTCGCTCATTTAAAAGATAAATCCGGAGTCATCCAACTGTATGCAACCAGAGACGATCTGGGAGAAGAGAACTATACTCTTTTCAAAAGTTTGGACTTGGGGGATCTGATCGGGATAGAAGGTTATCTTTTCCAAACACAAAAGGGCGAGACCACTCTTCATTTAACTTCCGTTACCTTACTTGCAAAATGTGTTCGCCCTCTTCCCGTTGTTAAGGAGAAAGACGGAGTGATTTACGACGCATTCGCCGACGTAGAACAAAGATACAGAATGCGTTATGTGGACTTGGTAGTAAACGATCATGTAAGGGATACATTTATAACTCGCAGTAGGATCGTATCCGAGATTCGTAATTTTCTAACTTCCGAAGGATTTCTGGAAGTGGAAACTCCGATGATGCAACCGATCGCGGGAGGTGCGGCAGCTAGACCGTTTGTCACCCACCACAATACTTTGGATATGCAATTATTCTTAAGGATCGCACCTGAATTATATCTAAAACGTCTGATCGTAGGCGGATTAGATAGAGTTTTCGAATTGAACCGAAACTTTAGGAACGAAGGAATTTCAACCAAACATAATCCTGAATTCACCATGCTCGAGGCGTATATGGCTTATGGGGATATGGGGAAAATGTTGGAATTGACCGAAAAACTCATCATTACTGTTGCCCAAAAGATCTGCGGAACTCTTAAAATTAAATACGGAAACGATCTAGTCGATCTTAGTCCGCCTTGGAGAAGGGTAAAATACGTGGATATTATCAAAGAATATTCAGGGATCGATTTCTCTCAGGTAAAAACTCTAGAAGAAGCAAAAGAAAAAGCAAGCTCGGTAAAAGTAGACGCAAGCAAATGTACTTCTATCTGGAGAGTTGCCGATGAAGTATTCTCCGAAAAAGCGGAAGCAAATCTGATCCAGCCTGTATTCGTGACGGATTATCCAAAAGAACTTTCTCCGTTGGCAAAATCGAATCCGTCCAATCCGGATTATGTGGAAAGATTCGAGCCTTATATAGTAGGAAGAGAGATCGGGAATGCATTCTCCGAGTTAAACGATCCGTTCGATCAGAAGGAAAGATTCGAAGATCAGGTAAAACAAAGAGAAGCAGGAGACGACGAGGCATTCATGATGGACGAGGATTATATCCGAGCGCTTGAATATGGAATGCCGCCGACGGGAGGTCTCGGGATCGGAATAGATCGTTTGGTGATGTTACTCACGAATTCTCATTCTATCCGAGATACCATTTTATTCCCTCTTATGAGACCGGAATAAAATATCTTCATCCCAAAGCCCGAATATAACTTTCTCAGGCTGAACGATCCCTATTCCTGCTTGGAGGATTATTCACCCAAGCGAATTTCGGGTGATAGATCTTAATGATTTGTGATCGTTAATTTCGCCTGTGTATCCAACTTTTCCTTTAGGTCCTTCAATAAGGATTTCAAACTTTCCGTATTGGAAGAACTTAAAGTATATGTGCTTGTATTCTCCCGAGAAGAGAAGCTGAATTGAATTTCTTTTGCAGAGAGCAATTTGTCGGCCACATCAGTAGGAAGAATGGACACTACACGAACCGTATCCCCGTAATCGGTAGAAGTTTTTCTGAGATTATGCCATGTTTGGTCCAACTTCACAGAGATCCCGATCGGAAAACTTTCCTCAAAAGAGCTCATATAATATTCCAAGAAGATCGGCTTCTCTCCCGTCTTATTCACCAAGATCCCTTTAAAATTCAAAGAACCGGGTTTTCCCACGCTGCAAAAAATTGCTCCCGGGCAGACGGGACCACTTCTGAAAAGAGTCTGCTCGACCACCGGTTCCGGAAGGACTTGGACCCGAGCGGAGCAGGAATTCAGAACAACGGCAAAAAATACGATGATGGAAGAAACTTGTAAAAAAGAGAAATTGCTACGGATCATTAAAAATTGGTCTCCGGGTGGGTTTCCATTCCATTCTTCTCACGATCCCCCAAAGGTGAAGTAAAAAATCCGTTTTCAGAGAAGCCAAGGATACGTTCTATGGCAATAGAACTATGATTTCCTACCCGAAAGAAAAGATAAACGTCCTCCTTTTAGAGAATGTTCACCAAGACGCATTCCAACTCTTTCAAAAAGACGGTTTTAATGTCCGCCTTCTCCCCCAGGCCCTGGGCGAAGACGAACTTTCGAAAGAAATCGAGAACATTCATGTTCTGGGGATCCGAAGTAAAACCAATCTAACCGCGCCAGTTTTAGCTAAAGCGAAACGACTTCTGACCGTGGGTTGTTTCTGTATCGGGACAAACCAAGTGGATTTGGCGGAAGCGGAGAAGAAAGGAATTCCAGTTTTCAACGCACCTTATTCTAATACCCGATCCGTTGCGGAGCTTGTAATTGCAGAAATCGTAATGTTAGCGAGAAGGGTTCCCGACCATATTCGAAATACTCACGCAGGTATCTGGAATAAAATTTCTAAGAACTGTTTCGAGGTCCGTGGAAAGACCCTGGGGATCGTAGGTTACGGTCATATCGGCAGCCAAGTCTCCGTGCTCGCAGAAGCAATGGGTCTAAAAGTGGTCTATTACGATACTCAAACTGTTCTTCCTTTGGGAAATGCTACCCCTCTAAATTCTTATGAAGAACTCCTTTCCGTTTCCGATTTTGTTACCTTCCATGTTCCTGAACTTCCCGAAACGATGAATTTATATGCAGCGAAGGAAATCAAGGCAACAAAAAAAGGAGCCTATATCATCAATCTTTCCAGAGGAAAGGTTGTGGATCTGGAAGCTTTGGCTGAGGCGATCCAGTCAGGCCATATCGCTGGCGCCGGAGTGGATGTTTTTCCACAAGAGCCCGAATCCAATAGCGACCCATTCATCACTCCTTTACAAAATCTGCAAAATGTAATATTGACCCCTCATATCGGAGGTTCTACGGAAGAGGCTCAGAGGAATATTGGAACGGAAGTTGCTTCTAAACTTTTGAAGTTTGTAAACAATGGTTCCACTACTTTTGCGGTCAATTTCCCGAATCTGGAATTGAATCCGATCCCTCAGGGAATGTATAGAATTCTAAATGTTCACAAAAATCAACCTGGATTCTTGAAGGATATCAACAGTATGGTTTCGGAGATCGGAGCAAATATCAGTTCCCAACATTTAGGAACCAGTGCGGAAATCGGCTACCTCTCCATGGTAATCAATATGAGTGTTGGAGACGAGCTGAAAGAAAGAATAGAAAAACATCCAGGTTCTCTCAAGACCAGAATTCTTTACTAAAGCTTTTGATCAGACTAAAAACTTCAGTTTATATTCTCTAGGAGAAATGATTTCGATTTTCTGAAACTGTTTTAATTTCAGAAGATCGGAATCTCCGCTTAAGATCCAATCCGCTTTTGCAAATACGTCAATACGAAGAATATTATCATCGTCCGGATCTATACAAATCTTTGGAGAAGGACCATTCGGTTGGTAGACACTCGCCCCTCCCCTTAGATGATCCAAAACTTCTAAAATTTCACTTTCTTTGATCTTAAATTTGCGGGAACATACTTCTCTGAATTCTTTCAAGATCCATTCGGATAATATAATCTCATGGTTCAACCAAACATGGTCGAACACCTCTGCCGTATAACCTTGGAACAAATAACTGGAAAGAAGTACGTTCGTATCTAGAACGATTTTCAAGAGATATCTTTATAGATATCTTCCTCGCTGAGATATCCCGCTTTTTCAGCGTAATTTTTTAGGTTTTTACGAAACCGTTTTGCTTCGGTTAAAAAGAAATATTGTTTCAGTGCCTTTTGGACCACTTCACTTTTGGAAACTTTTTGTCTACGTGCGCTTTTAAGTAACATAGATTCCAATTCCTCATCTAAACTAACCGAGACCACTTTTCTCATCTCAGACACCTGTATTACATTGTAACACAGACGAAAGGCAAGAAAAGAACAAAAGGAAGATAGGAAAAGTCATTCCGGAGCAATAAATTTCCAATTCGCTTAATAAATTAGCAAGATAGAAGAATATTCAGGATACGGCTCTAAGATCTGCCATGTAGTAGCTTCGACAAAACAGAAGGATCCGAAGCCGGAATCCTCAAAAGATCCCACTCCCCTTCTGCTATATCTTGCAGCGCGTTCGCTATATTAGAAAGTGACGTAATATTTTAGTGCAATGCACGATTTTCTTTTTGTCCGGGGCCAAATATAGGATTACTGGTATAGAATTTGCTTTAAATAGTAAAATCGCCGCTCTGACCGATTTTTTCAGATCGTAAAAGGATCTTAATCGGAACGTAAGCGACTGAATCTATATTCTTTCAGAAACAGGGAGGAAAACCGCCATGAGATATAATAGAATCCCCTCCACACTTAATGTAGGCTTTCAGGTCTTGGAAAGTTCTAAGCTGAGAATTGCTGAAAACGTGCTAGTAGGAATCGTGCATAGAACGGAAGTCCCTTTAGAGCCTGGGACCAACCTGGCTCTAAAAGTTGGAACGATTAGTATCTCCGGTTCCATCGATATCCCGATGAAAGTGATCAAATGCGACCGTGTTTCCGATGCGGAATACGATGTGTTCTTGAATTACACGGAAAAGGATTTTGATAAGATCAAGGAGATCGAGGAACTGATCCAGACCTTAGCTTAAGGTCTTATAAACAAACACCGGGTATCCCCGGTGTCGTTTTGATCATCTTGAAGGGATTCGTCACTTTGGTTAGGCGACGAATAGATCCGCTTTTTGGATCATGGTAAGAGAAATTTTACTTGGATTTGTTTTTTGTGGAAAATAGACGATCTCTTCGCCTACAAGTCTTCTGTTTTTATCCAATTCGATGATAGAACCGTCTTTTAAATGTAGAATAATGTCTATCCCTCTGTAATTTACGTATCTTTCCATCTGCTCTTTAAATTTGCTGCTTACCATGTTCGCCCCTAACTACAAAACGTTGGAGGAAAACTATTCCGGTATGATAAAAGTACAAGTTTTTTTTGAAAATACCCAGGAAATTTTTTTATGTCACGCGATTTTTCGTACTAAACATACGTGAGTGGATAATACGTTATCCGACACAGATTCATACGCAAGGCCTGTTTACTTCAAATTTGTTACGTAGAATTCCTCGAGCATCGTCTCGAGAAGTTCGGGACGATCATGATGCATATTGTGGCCCGCATCTTCTATTTCAATATATTTTAAATTTCTAATATGCGAGAATACTTCCTTACTATCGTCCAAGGCAAGATGTGTCTTTTGTCCATAAACTACCAGAACATTACATGATATGGTTTCCCAGAGATGTCGAGTAAATTGGGGGCTTAAAAAAACAGGAGGACCGTTTTTGTAAGAAGGATCGCTCTTCCACATATAACCTCCCTCTTCTGCGGGTCTCGTTAAAGTTTCCGTAATCTTTAAAAGTCTTTCTTTAGGAAGTCTCGGATAGATGGGTGCGAGTCGGGCTGCCGCATCTTCCACCGATCTGAAATTTTTTTGGCGTTTCCTATCTTTTCCAGCGAGGCTTAATTCCCAATTTTCCAGCCAGCCGAGGAATCTTCTTCTTTCTTTTTCCGGATCTTGGAGGGAACTAAATCCCTCCAGACACACAAGACTTTCGACTCTTTCCGGGTATAGACCGGCAATCCTTGATCCAAGGCCTCCTCCCATGGAATGGCCGAGTATATGGAATTTTTCAGGAAGAAATTTTTGGATGAACGTTTTTGTATCCACCAAAGGAAGCATAAAATGATAAAAACCTTCTCGTAACCATTCTGAATCCCCATGCCCTCTATAGTCGAAACGGTATAAGTCGAAATGTTTGGATAAATATTCTTCCTGAAACAAAAAGGTTTGAGAAGAATCCATAAATCCATGAAGAAGAAGTAAGGCTCTCCCCTTTCCATTGTCTCTTTTTGTATAATGAAGTTTATATCCGCCGGATTCGAAAAATCCGCTTTCTTGTTTTTTGTTCTGAAGATCCGAAACTTCCATTAGGTCATGATGCCGGGAAAACGGAACTTGAAAACAATTCCTTTACGTTTTCCTGCATTTCCGGAAGAGAAAGTTTCTTAATTTGTTCGAGGTCCCAACTTTCTTCACTTTCAAATAAATTCAAAAGTGTTTCCAAGTAGGAGATTATACCGGCAATTTGTATTTCTCCGTTTAGGGAAAGTTCTCCCGTTTCGGAAAGTTTTATGAATTTCTCTTTGGATTTCTCGGCCTGCATTTTAGATCCGCGTATATTTGGTTTTTTGAAAACCTTATTCAAGGAAATTGCAAGTTGGATCCATCCGTGTAAAAGGTATTTTCTGCTTCCGGTCTCCTTCTTCCATTGGAATTCGAATACCTCGTGTAATTCGAAATATCGTCCTTTTAAATAGAGCTTTCTTCCTTCTGCCCATGCGTAGTCGAAACTGGAATCTGGGTCTCCTTGTTTCACTTTTTCTAATATGGAAAGTATTTCAGAATCGAATTCCATTTTCTCCCCATTCGGATCCTGGGATCTCCGGTAGTTGTTTTTTGAAGATGGGAAGAATATCCCGTACGTATTTTCTTTTTCGCATTCCGAGTAACACGGTTCCTTTTTCCAAAAGGGAAGCCAAATGGAATACCATGAGTGAAGACAAACTTTCCGGAGCATCTCCGTTTGGATGATATTTTGAAACCAAACTTTCGTATAGTCCGGAAAGGTTTTCAGAAGAGCGGATCTGTATATGTTCTTCTAATAATGGAAGTGCGGTGTTTAAGACTCTTAAATATTCTTCCGCGGATTCTTTTCCTTTTTCTGAATATATTTCGTCAATGACTACTCGCAAGCTAGGGATCCAGGATTTTTGGAGAAGGACTTGGAATTGTTCTTCGGAGCGAACCTTCTCCCCATAGGTTTGCCAGAGCTTGGAAAGTGAATTCCGGTTCGGATTTGGAGAAAGTGATTCCAAAAGAGAGGATTCGAGTTCTAGGATTTGTAGTAACTTCGACAGGTCCGGAGTTTGGTTCTGGGGAGTATAAGAAAGTCGGACCATCCCTTTTCCTGCTCGGAAGGAGTTGAGAGGTCGGTTGATGAGAGGTAGAAGGTCGAAGTACCTACAGATTTCGAGTAGAGTCCGACCTTCCGACCGATTTCGAAGGAATCCGTCTTCGTACCAATTCCCAGGGAACTGGACCACTGCGAATCCGTTTTGTTTCCCAGCAACCTTCTCAGCAATTTGTAGGCACTTCGACAAAGACGTATGCGTATATTCCGATTCCGGCACAGGAAAGGTATTACTGGAAATTCCATAAAATTGGATTTTTCCTTCTTTTCTGGCCTTCTCTAAAAACCGAAAGGCCTCTTTGATCCTGCGATAGTATTCCGCATGCGCTTCTTCCTTGAGAACTTTGTTCTTTTCGGAGTGGCTTAGAAAATATTCCGGATTATGTAATAGGAATGCATCGATGGTGGAAACTCCCAGACGCTTTCTGGATCTTTCCAATTGGTCTTCTAAAAATTCCGGAGAGATACAATGATAGCAGCCGGGTTGGTAATAGGTGATTTCCGGAAAAGGATCCTTCTCCTTTTCTCTGGACTCCACAAGTTTCATATTCCTTCCTTGGATATACCCGGCTTTGGTGACTAAAAAAATTTCCTTTCGGTGCAGATGCCTTTTTTTGAAATTTTCATCCAGGACCTTACCGACTAAACTTTCTGCCTCTCCATCTCCGTAGTTGGCCGATATATCGATCACATTGACTCCGGAATGTAGGGCAAGCTGAAGAGCTTCCTTATGCTCCGGATCTTCCAGTCCAATCCGATATCCGCCGAACGCAATTCGGGAAAGTTTGAGTTCTCGGAAGAGAAAATAACCAGTCCCTTCTCCCTTTTTTCCCGGGGAGAATTTTTCCTTTCGGCCCTCGTAAATGGGCTCCCTATATAAAGACTGAAATGGATCCTTCGAAATCATTTGCGTTTTTTTGAATTTTCGCGCCGCACTAAATGAGACCAAGTCTAAAAATTCCTCCGCGAATGTCCATTTTTTGTCTTTTGGTTTAAAAGTGCTTTTCGTCTAGACCTTATTTTTTATCCTACTTTGTAGAGGGATTCTAAATTCGATCTTTCGCTTTTTCGATCCCTTCCTCAAACAAATCGATGACTTCTTCCCATGATCCTCACAGGAGATTTTGAATGGATTTTCAAGCTGGATATCTAAGGTCGTCCATCGGTAGAAAAACTATCGTTGCGATTACCGGAATCATTCTCTTCGGCTTTGTATTTATACACATGCTGGGGAACCTCCAGATCTTCCAAGAACCGGATAAGATTAACACCTATGCTGAGTTCTTACAAAGTTTAGGCGGACTACTATGGCTTGCCCGCGGAATTCTTTTGGTAGCGTTCGTATTACACGTTTACTACGCCCTCAAACTGTCTTTGGAAAATAAGAAGGCAAGGCCTGTAGGTTATGTAAAAGAAAGTACGATCCAAGCAACCGTGTCTTCCCGTTATATGGCTTTGACAGGTTCCGTATTATTAGCTTTCGTAATATACCATTTGCTTCATTTTACCCTAGGTAAGATCCAGCCGGAAAACTTCGCTCTCCAAGAAACCATTGGTGACAAACAAAGACATGATGTTTACTCCATGGTGATCTTAGGATTTAAGAACATCTATGTTTCTATTTCCTATATCGTAGCGATGACTTTGCTTGCATTCCATCTTCGTCACGGAGTTACGAGTGTTTTCCAAACTCTCGGTTTGAACACTCCGTTCTGGGCGCCAAAGACGAACGCATTTGCGATCCTCTACGCTTTGACCATCTTCATCGGCAATACTTCCATGCCGGTTGCTATTCTTCTCAACTTCGTGAAAGTTCCAGGAGCGCAATAATATGAGTTTAGATTCCAAAATCCCATCGGGTCCCTTGGAAAAAAAATGGGACGATTATAAATCCCATATCAAATTAGTTAACCCGGCTAACAAAAGAAAATATACCGTTATCGTGATCGGGACCGGACTCGCAGGTGGTTCCGCTTCCGCTACTTTGGCTGAATTGGGATATAATGTTAAGACATTCTGCTTCCAAGACAGCCCGCGTAGGGCTCACTCCATCGCAGCTCAAGGTGGTATCAACGCAGCGAAGAATTACCAAAACGACGGTGACTCAGTGTATCGTTTGTTTTACGATACCATCAAAGGTGGGGACTTCAGAGCAAGAGAAGCAAACGTATATCGTTTAGCCCAAGTTTCTGCAAATATCATCGACCAATGTGTGGCTCAGGGTGTTCCGTTCGCCAGAGAATACGGCGGACATTTGGACAATAGATCCTTCGGTGGTGCGCAAGTTTCCCGTACTTTCTATGCGAAAGGACAAACCGGACAACAGCTTCTATTGGGAGCTTATTCCGCACTTTCCAGACAGATCGGTTTAGGAAATGTGAAGATGTATCCTAGAACGGAGATGTTGGACTTAGTTGTAATCGACGGTCATGCAAAAGGTGTGGTGATCCGAGATCTAGTCACTGGACAAGTGAGTGTTCATTCTGCAGATGCAGTGGTGCTTGCTTCCGGTGGATACGGTAACGTATTCTATCTCTCCACAAATGCGAAAGGTTCTAACGTTACTGCAACATTTAGAGCTTACAAGAAGGGAGCCTTTTTCGCGAACCCTTGTTACACTCAGATCCACCCTACTTGTATCCCGGTGTCCGGAGATCATCAGTCCAAACTGACTTTGATGTCCGAGTCTCTTCGAAACGACGGACGTATTTGGGTCCCTAAAAAACAAGGAGATACTCGTAACCCTGCGGATATTCCTGAGAGCGAAAGAGATTATTACTTAGAAAGAAAGTATCCAAGTTACGGAAACCTCTGTCCTCGTGACATCGCTTCCCGGTCTGCAAAAGAAGTTTGTGACGCGGGCTTCGGTGTCGGGCCAGGTGGACAAGGTGTATATCTGGACTTCTCCTCTGCGATCAAACGTCTAGGAGAGCATACAATCGCGGAAAGATACGGGAACTTATTCCAGATGTATGAACAGATTACCGGAGAAAACCCTTACAAAGTTCCGATGAGAATTTATCCGGCAGTTCACTATACAATGGGTGGACTCTGGGTGGATTATAATCTGATGAGCAATCTTCCTGGACTATTTGTGATCGGTGAGGCAAACTTCTCAGATCACGGAGCAAACAGACTCGGGGCTTCTGCACTAATGCAAGGACTGGCAGACGGTTATTTCGTTCTTCCTTACACCATTGGAAATTATTTGGCAGAAGTTGGGTTCGGAAAAACTCCTTCTACGGATCATGCCGAATTCAAAAAAGCAGAGACCGACGCTAATTCTCAAATCAACAAACTTCTCTCTATCAAAGGGAAAAGGACCGTTGATTCTTTCCATAAAGAACTCGGAAAGATCATGTGGAATAATTGCGGAATGGCAAGGGACGATAAGAGTTTAAAAGAAGCTCTTGTGAAAATCCCTCAGATCAGAGAAGAATTCTGGCAGAACGTAAACGTTCCAGGTTCCGGGCTTGAGCTAAATCAATCTTTGGAAAAAGCCGGTAGAGTTGCCGACTTCTTGGAATTCGGAGAACTTCTCTGCTTGGACGCTCTCACAAGGGAAGAATCTTGTGGAGGACATTTCCGCACGGAACACCAGATGGACGACGGGGAGGCAAAACGTGACGACGAAAAATTCTGTCATGCCACCGCTTGGGAATGGAAAGGTGTAGGTGCAAAACCTACAGAGCACAGAGAAAAACTGGAATTCGAGAATATTAAACTCGCAACGAGGAGCTACAAATAATGGACCTCAAACTAAAAGTCTGGAGACAAAAAAACGCAAAAGAGAAAGGCAAAATCGTAAATTACGATGCAAAAGGGATCTCTCCCGATATGTCTTTTTTAGAAATGTTGGACGTAGTTAACGAGGATCTGATCGTAAAGGGAGATGACCCGATTGCGTTCGAGCATGATTGTAGAGAAGGTATTTGCGGTTCTTGTAATATTATGATCAACGGAGAGGCACACGGCCCTCTCCCTGGTGTGACCACCTGCCAACTTCACATGAGAAGTTTTAAAGATGGAGACACGATCTATTTAGAACCATGGAGAGCGAAAGCATTCCCGGTCGTAAAAGACCTAGTCGTAGATCGTAGCGGTTTTGACAGGATCATCCAAGCAGGGGGATTCGTCAGTGTCAATACGGGAGGAGCTCCCGACGCAAACGCATTGCCGATCCCAAAAAAGGATGCGGACGTTGCAATGGATGCAGCCACTTGTATCGGTTGTGGTGCTTGTGTTGCTTCTTGTAAAAATGCTTCCGCTATGCTTTTTGTTTCGGCAAAAATTTCTCACCTTGCACTACTGCCTCAGGGGCAAGTCGAGAAAAAAGAACGTGTAAAAAACATGGTAAACGCTATGGACAAAGAAGGTTTCGGAAATTGTACGAATCAGTATGAATGCGAGGCGGCTTGTCCGAAAGAAATCAAACGGGATTTTATCCGAGTTTTGAATAAAGAATATATTCTTTCTTAAGACTTCTGGTTACTACCAATTGAGAAAAAGGCCTTCGAAAGATGGCCTTTTTCTTTTTGAAAGGAACTTCAGACTCGATATATAAGTTATGCTATGCGCCGAATCCCTTAGGGAGAAATCGAAGTTATTCCGCCTTGTAAGATACCTCCTTGATAAATATACAAAATCCTTCCTTCCAATTCTCTATTCTCCATCATAGATTCAATAATGCGAATAGACTTTGCAGCATAGATAGGCTCTAAATAAATTCCGAATCTTCTTTGGTATTCTTTCGATCTTTCCAGCCAGATATTCCCTTTTTTGCCATAGGAGAAATCCGCTTTTCCTTTTTCTTTTGGATCGATCAAGGTTTCCAAAGGAAGATTTACATTCGAAAGTAGAAGTGACGACAAATTGGATCTCATCCAAGGAAGAAACTTCTCCTTTTGTATACCTAGACAAATCCCGGTGACCGGGAGTTTTCCCCATAAAATAGCAGAAATCCACGTAAGCCCTGAACCAACGTCTAATACGATCCGATCGTATCTTGTCGGATCTATTTCATTCCAAAGAGAAGCAAGTCCCTGCAGAGCCTCTGGTGTGAATAGATATTCCGGGATCAGGATTTGGCTGGAAGGAAGAGAATTTGTAGTATCTTCGACAATTCTCTCCCATTCCTTCCGTGTCGGATACAATTCCAGCTCCGAAAACCGTTTAGAAATGATAGAAGCAGGAGAAATGAGCTTTGGATCCCTGGAATATCCCAGGATTTTTGTAGGCACTTCGACAAATCGAAAAAACAAACTCCCAGCAAGGACCGCATTTGAATGCAAATTCCCTTGTAAGATGACCTTTCGGATCTCCCCTGACCGGAATTTCGATTCTAAACTTTTATAAATTCCAAGTAGTTTACGGATCTTGGTCCCTTGGGAAAAGAAGATCCGATCTTCTCTTTTGATGAAAAGTTCCGAAGAATGTATTTTGAGAACGAAATCTTCTCCGGTTCTGCTGAAACGCAAAACGGAGTCTTTCAAAAATTAATCCCCTGTTTTTAGGACTGCCAGGAACGCTTCTTGAGGGATTTCCACATTTCCGATCTGTTTCATTCGTTTTTTCCCTTCCTTCTGCTTCTCTAAAAGTTTCTTCTTACGAGTGATATCTCCACCGTAACATTTAGCGGTTACGTTCTTACGAAGGGCGGAAATACTTTCTCTGGCGAGGATCTTCCCTCCGACTGCAGCTTGGATCGGGATCATAAATTGGTGACGCGGGATTATTTCTTTCAGTTTTTCGATAATCTCTCTACCGCGAGATTCCGCCTTGGAATTGTGAACGATCATAGAGAGAGCGTCCACAGATTCCCCGTTCACAAGGATATCCATTTTAACCAACTTGGAAGCCTTATAACCGCAAGGCTCGTAATCCAAAGAAGCGTAACCTCTGGTCAAAGACTTTAGTTTATCATAAAATTCGAAAATAAGTTCGGAGAGCGGGATCTCGTAGGTTAACTGGACCTTGTCTTGCGAAAGATATACAGTATCCAATTGTACCCCTCTTTTTTCGATCGCTAAGGTCATAATATTTCCCACATATTCGTTTGGAGTAATGATTGAGGCCTTAACATAAGGTTCTTCCGTAGATTCTATAAAAACGGGATCCGGGAATTTAGAAGGGTTATCAATATCGAAAACCTCTCCATTCTTCATTTTGATGGTATATTTTACGGAAGGAGCAGTAGTGATCAGATCGAGATTGAATTCTCTTTCTAATCTTTCCTGTACGATTTCCATGTGGAGAAGTCCCAGATACCCAACTCGAAATCCGAATCCCAATGCCGCGGAACTTTCTTTCTCATACACTAGCGCTGCATCATTCAGTTTCATCTTTTCGATCGCATCTACTAATTCTTCGAATTGTTCTCCTGCGATCGGAAATAGTCCTGCAAACACCATCGGTTTTGCATCTTTGTATCCTGGAACCGCTTCCGCACTCGGATTGGAGTATAAGGTAACGGTATCCCCCGTTCTTGCATCGGAAACTTTTTTGATACCTGCGATGATATATCCTACTTCTCCCGCAGTGAGAGAATCTGTAGGCGTTAAAGTAATTCCTTTGATCCCTACTTCATTGACTGTAAAATCCTTTTGGCTACTCATCAAAAGGATTCGGTCCCCTTTTTTTACACTTCCGTCGAATACTCTGATTTTGATCACAACGCCCATATATGGATCGAAGTATGAATCATAAATTAACGCTTTGAGAGGAGCCTTAGGATCTCCTTTCGGTGGAGGAATTTGTTTTGTGATCTCTTCCAAGACCGCCTGCACGTTCAGTCCCGTTTTCGCGGAAATCGCGACAGCATTCTCAGCATCCAAACCTAAACTGTCTTCGATCTGAAGTTTGGTCTTCTCCACATCAGCTGCAGGAAGATCCACCTTATTCATGACAGGTATGATTGCCAGGTCTTGCTCCATAGCAAGATACAAGTTTGCTAAGGTTTGGGCTTCTACTCCTTGGCTTGCATCCACTATGAGTAGAACTCCCTCGCATGCTTTTAAGGATCTGGAAACTTCGTAAGTAAAATCCACGTGGCCTGGAGTATCGATCAGGTTCATCGTATAAGTATGTCCGTCAGCAGCGGTATAATTAAAGGTGGCGTTGTTTGCCTTGATCGTGATCCCTCTCTCCCTCTCTATATCCATGGAGTCCAGGATCTGGTCTTTTTTGGTCCGATCATCAGTGATCCGGCCTATTTCCAAGAGTCTGTCCGCTAAGGTGGACTTACCGTGGTCAATATGGGCGATAATCGAAAAATTGCGGATGTATTGTTGGCGATCGGACATTGCTATAAACAAAGTCCAGCGAGAGGGACCCGGTGAAAAGTCTTTTACTTGGGGAAATTTGCCCCCAGCTTCAGTGAAGCCGGGGGTCAGTGTTGAAAAGGAAATTTAGTCTACACTTCCATAGATATTATTGTCAGGCTGTAAATTCGAGCATTGCCCGAACAGAACTGCGATAGACGGTTGAAGTCCTAAGGCTCCGAACAATTTAATCTCGTCCACACAAGCATGCACATCTTCTTTAGCGTAATATTCGCTGGGCTTGATCCCTGCCAGGATCGGCGGAAGAAATATATTATTCAAATACGTAGAGCCGGAAAAATCTCCGCTCCCGATCGCATACAATTGAGCCGCAAGGGTTGCCGCCTCTTCTATTTTATCCTTTGCTTCACTTCCTTTATAACGATTCGTTAAACCGGTAGTGTTTAACGCTACACAATTTACTGCGATCATTAGGATAAATAATAGCGGTAATATTCCGATCCGCATTGGTAACCTCTTTAGGGAAAATGGACTTCGTTTTGATTTTTTAAAACGAAACCGTTTCTATTTCAAGTAGTTTTAGGTTTTTGGAAATCCTTTACCCGAAATTAATTTTCTATCCGGATCCCGTATTTTTCCAATTCTTCCGGATCACAAGAAAACTGGGCGATATCTATCTGTTTGTGATGATCAAAAAGAAAAGTTGTCATCTTTCCGAAAAATTTTCCTTCATATTTTTCTTCTACAAAACGTAACCAAGAAATGATATCTATCAATTCATGACAGATGAATTCGTAATTGTAACCGGACCTCGAGTCCTGAAACTTGTCCCGAATATTATAGATTTTATCTTCATCTAAAAGTAATACGTTTTCCAAGGTAAAAGGATAATCTTTCAATCCACCGGCAAGCCCGATCTGATAAAAACTTTCCGCATCCTTTTTGTTACGGAACGCGGTGGTCCTTGCGTCCCCGAAATAAGAAAAATTCTCCGCAGTGAGTTCGGTCACAATCCTCGATTTTCCAACGGTAGTACCCGGATATTCTACTTGGTGATCGATCACGAGACCTTGCGACTCCTGGACCGAAGGCTCCAAAACGCAGTAACCCTTTTCCCAAACTAGAGCGAATGGAGAAGATACAGAGATCTTTTTTCTTTCCCCTAATTTCTTTAAATTTCCCTTCGAATGGTCCATATAGACTCGATCGCAAAAATCGAAGGTGGGAAAACTGGATTCGGTCAAGGTAAAATCAGCATATATTCCGAATGCCAACATCCAGGCAAGAGGATGTTCTATCACCTTTACTTCTCCTAATTGTATATTATGATTTCCTTTAATACATTTCCTACTATCTAAATCGTATCTGATCCCATTCCAACTAAATCCGGATCTTCCATTTTGGATGGGACTCACTTTAATGATCGATTCTTTGTTCTCGAAGGTGGCTTTACCCTGGACTTGGAATTCCTTCTGGATGGTATAAGAATATTCCGGATCCACTTCCGTTTCCTGCGAAAATTCCTCAGGAAGAGAAAGGATTTCCGGATTTCGATCCGAGACTAAGTCCTTAATTTCAGAAATTTGGGTCAGGACCTTCATTCTTTTTTAGACTTTCCAAACACCTTCTACAAATAAATAACTGAAAGAGAGAGTTCCCAAGTATACAGCCATCGTTGGGATTGCCCAAAGTAACTTGGTCCTAAAAGGTTTATGCTCGGTATGAAAATATGCGAATGTGGCAAATATTCCCAAGACGAATTCAGGAAATAAAACATAGATCGCAGTATGTCCGATCATGGAAACATTCTGCGCATACCAGACCGGTATTAGTCTCATAAATTCTTCGGATAAGAAGAAGATCAAAAATGCGGTTCCTCCGGCTAACAGATATTTGCTGAGCGGATTTGCCTCAGGATATCTTTTTTCAAATCGAGTGGCCACATACACTATGATAAAAAGTGGAATGGTCCAAAGGCCGGCCATATATGCGGATACTGTTCCGATCTTATAAAATCCGTCCGGAGGGAACACCAAAACCCCAAGCACTTTGGATAAGAACCAATCAGGGATCACTTGTAGAATACTTACAGGTAAAACAAAAAGAAAAATATCCATCCAACGGTCATGTTCCCAAACCTGGGCAACGATTGGCAGAGAGATATTATAGACTAAAACCAGAAAAAACAATCTCCAACCGTTAGTCGCTGGAATTGGAAGTAATAGAACTATGATACATAGTATCGTGAAGGAGATATGAAAGAATAGTGAATGTTTTTCAGTGGTCTTCATCGACGGATTTGTATCTTTATAGCCGGTCCAGGCAATCTTTTTCCTGCTTTTCCCGCTTGATTTATTTCCGCGTAACAAAAGGATTTCAGGAAAAATCTATAAGAGATAGGTATTATAAGGAAATCACATGTCCAAAAGCTCCAAAATTTCGGCGATCCGTGCCCGCGAAATCATGGATTCCAGAGGAAATCCTACGGTTGAAGTAGATATAACACTGGAAGACGGCTCTTTCGGTAGAGCTGCAGTTCCCTCCGGAGCCTCCACAGGAGAATACGAAGCGGTAGAATTAAGAGACGGAGATAAATCCCGTTATTTAGGCAAAGGTGTCCTAAAAGCCGTAGAAAACGTAAACGTCAAGATCAAAGACATATTGATCGGCGAAGACGCTTTAGACCAAAACAGAATTGATTTCTTGATGCTGGATCGGGACGGGACCAAAAACAAATCAAAATTAGGTGCAAACGCGATACTCGGAACCTCTCTTGCGGTAGCAAAGGCGGCAGCATCCCATACTAGACTTCCGCTTTACAGATACGTCGGCGGGAATTTCGCAAATGAACTTCCCGTACCAATGATGAACATCATCAACGGTGGGGCCCATGCGGATAATAATGTGGACTTCCAAGAATTTATGATCCTACCTGTGGGAGTGAATAGCTTCCGCGAAGCATTAAGAGTCGGAGCAGAAGTTTTCCATAGCCTTAAGTCCGTTCTCAAATCCAAAAAACTGAATACTGCGGTAGGAGATGAGGGAGGATTCGCTCCGGATCTTGCAAGCAACTTAGAAGGATTAGAAGTGATCCTCCAAGCCATTGAAAAAGCGGGTTATAAGCCGGAAAAAGACGTATTATTGGGTTTAGATGCCGCTTCTTCCGAGTTTTTCGACAAATCCAAGAAAAAATACGTTTTGGGCGGAGAAGGAAATAAAGAGTTCTCTAGCGCGGAATTAGTGGAATACTATTCAGATCTAGTCTCAAAGTATCCGATCATTACTATTGAAGACGGTCTGGATGAGAATGACTGGGAAGGTTGGAAACTTCTAAGCGAGAAAGTGGGTAAGAAGATCCAACTGGTTGGAGACGATTTGTTCGTTACCAATATAGAAAAACTTTCCCAGGGAATTTCCCAAAAGGTGGGCAATTCCATCCTGATCAAGGTGAACCAAATCGGAAGTTTATCCGAAACTTTGGCGTCCATCGATATGGCGAAAAAAGCCAAATATACGAATGTGATCAGCCATAGATCCGGAGAAACGGAGGACGTAACTATTTCGCATATCGCGGTGGGTACGAACGCGGGCCAGATCAAAACTGGTTCCCTATCCAGGACCGATAGGATCGCTAAATATAACGAACTTTTGAGGATCGAAGAAGAATTAGGTTCTTCTGCGGTTTACAAAGGGAGAAATACATTCTATAATCTCTAAACTACTTATGGGAATTGGCTTGGCGAACAAACTGTTTTTACTTCTACTCTTTCTTTCCGGAATGTTTTACTTCACGGTATTGGGAGAGTCCGGTCTGGTCGTACGGTCTACCCTAGAAACCAGTCTTTCCAGCCTTCGTTTGGATGTGGAAAGACTGGAGTATGAGAATAGACAGTTAGAAGAAAGGCAAAAACTTCTCAGAGATGATAGATTAGCTTTGGAGAAAGAAGCTAGAAAGTATTATCTTCTCTCCGAAAATGCACAAATTATCAAATTTAGGGAGCCGGAGCCGAAAGCGGAGAATCGTCCGGTCCTCGCCTCCCGTCTAATTGCTTTAAGAGCGGACCGAGATATGCCGGTCCCTCCGATCCAGTTACTTCGCTTTTTTTACGTTTCCTTTGTTGCTTTCGTATTTATTGGAGTTTTCAGGAAATTACGGAGGAAGAAACTGGAAGAACGAACCGCTGCTTAAGGGAGCCATAATGTCCGAGACTGAAAAAATCACCGAAGTAATCGAAGAATTAGCCGGTAGCAAAATTTCCAAAAAGTTCATCGACCATAGAAAAATTTTCTTATGGGGAGCGGTTACCGATGAATCCGCAAAAGATATCGTAGGCAAACTACTCTATCTGGAAATGGCTGATCCAGGAAAGGAAATCACATTTTATATCAATAGTCCCGGAGGCGTTGTAACTTCCGGACTTACCATCTACGACACAATGAAAATGATCACTTCTCCGGTTCATACCGTTTGTATGGGACTGGCTGCTTCTATGGGATCCGTTCTTTTAGCTGCAGGCGTAAAAGGTAAAAGAGCCATTTGGCCTAACGGGAAAGTGATGATCCATCAGCCGAGTATCGGAGGACAGATCGTTGCTCCTGCATCCGATCTTAAGATCCAAGCAGAAGAGATCTTAAAAACCAGAGCAAGATTGAACCAAATACTTGCAGACGCTTGCGGTCACCCTGTCGAAAAATTGGAAGAAGACACGGATAGAGATTATTATATGGACGCGGAAGAAGCGATCAAATACGGGATCGTAGATACTCTTGCGACCAAGATCGAATTCCCGAAACAAAATTAAGGTTTTTCTGTTGTCTGGTCCCTCTTCCTTAGAAGAAACCGTTCGCTCCTATCTGGAAACTATTCCGGAAGGAGCACAACATCTTTCCGAAAAAGAAATAGCTAATCTACTTTTGGAGTTCTCGGCTTTATTATTCGAGGATCCGGAAGACCCCTCCGAAAAAATTTTAGTCTCCGATCTAAGCGCTTTCGAATTGGACGAATTCTTGAACTTTTATTTGGAAGATATGTTCCCTGAGGACGCAAAGATCAGAGAGAAGGGAAAAGTATTCCTTAAAAAATTTAAGAAATTCTTAGAGAAACGGTCCCTTTTAAAAAAAGAACAAGAAGAAGAGTGGAAAGAGTTTTTTAAGGAAAACGAGATCCGTTGATCCATGGAAGCCTCTCATTTTCGACCTAAAAGATTCGTTTCAGGAAAACATGCACAAACTATTTACAGCACTCTTTTTCCTCCTGAAAATCCTCTTAGGACCTCTTATTACTGCGAAGATATCCTTCTTACGGTAAGCGGAGAATCCGGGGATAAACTCTGGTTAGAACATAATCCTCCTGTTTCCTCGTATCGTAAGAGCTCCATTCCATCTAACGGGAGTTATATACTCATGATCCATGGAATGGAAGGTGATTCGGAAAGTTCTTATTTAATATCTCTTGCTTCCTCCGCTCTGGAAAGAGGATACGGCGTGATCCGGATGAATTTGCGAAATTGCGGAAGAGGAAGAGGGTTTTCCAGAAAATCATATTACGCGGGTCAGTCGGAAGATTTACAGGATGTTCTGGATTATATCTATGAATATTTGAGTCAAAAGATCTTCGTATCAGGATTTTCACTCTCCGCGAACTTGGTCCTAAAATTTTTCGGAGAATCCAGAAATCATAAATCACTCGCTTTTTCGGCGGTCTCCCCTCCCCTGGATCTGGCCAAAAATTGCGAATTTATCGATTCACTTTCCGGAAGATTTTACAGAAATCATTTTATTAGCAGTTTTAAAAAGAAGATCAAAGAAGGGATATTGGATCTGACTCCTTTGCAATTGGAAAATTCCAAAAAAATAAAAACGTTTTTTGATTTCGACGATATGATCACAGCTCCTTCTTTCGGGTATCCGAGTGCTATGGAATATTATAAAAAAAACTCCTGCATAGGATATATCCAATCCATCACTCATCATGGAATTCTTATCCATGCGGAAGATGATCCAGTGGTCCCTCTATTCGAATGGAATTCGATCGATTGGAACAGACTTCCGAACTTAAAAACCATTCTGACCAAACAAGGAGGCCATGTTGGATTTGTGACGGATTCCAAACCGGATCTTCCGGACGGTCGTTGGCTTACTAAAATTCTGCTGGATTATTTCGATTCCAAATTATAATCTGCTGCCTGAAAGCCGCTTAAACAAGTGAATTCCAAACAGAACTCTTCCAAACCCAAAAAACCTCTTCCTGCATCCTTCTTTATTGTGGTTTCTTACGAAAATGAAGAGGCATATTATCGTTTAAAAGAAAAAGCGGAAGATTCATTTTCTCAAACCTTATACGAGTCCAAAGCTCTTCCAAAATGGACCCATCAGTTTGAAAATTTTTTGGATTCTCCTATCGGTAGATTTACTAGAATTCTTTCTTTGAAGCGTAGAATTTCCAGGGAAGAACTTCCAAGTCTCCAGAAGGAATGTATGAAATTCCAGACTTACTTACGCAAATCGGATGAGTCAATCAGGGTATTGCCTGGGTATCTGACTCCTTATAATTTGGTTTTAGCCTCATTGGAAGAGGATCTACATAGGATCTATTTGTTCCATGGTGTATTCGCAGAGATCATATATACCTACCAGGGACAAAAATGGATCCCGCAAACTTCCGCATCGGAATTTTTCAAACACCCTGAAGTTTTATACTTTTTTACTAATTTACGAGAATCTTATGTTAGCTCTTTGGAAAAACGTTAAACCAACTTATCTATTCTTATTTGCCTTTATGGCCTGCGAACCTTCCGTTCTTTCCGTGAACAATGTGGAACTTTGCGACTATTTCACGAGAGATGGAGTGTGCAGGGAACCTTCTCCCTTGAATAAAAAATATTCGGTGGATATTCCGAATGCCAAAAAGCCGAATACTTGGGAGGAGCTTGGCAACTATCTTTATTTCCATGCCAGAGAAACTCCAGGGTTCGTGCTTCGAATGAACCGCAGAATGAGTCCGGAAGAAAGAAAACAGATCCAAGAAACCTACTTTGCGATGTACGAATTTGCAGGCGTAAAAGGTAAGATGGAAGGTTTCGAGATCGGAGAAGATTGGATCGGTTCTTTTAATTATCTAGGTTCTATGGTGAAAGAAAAACAAAAAAAGGAAAATCGTTTAGGACAATATCCGTATGAGACTTCGATTTTTCCGACCGACTTAGAATTTACCTGGTCTGCAAAAGGGATCAAAGGCAGCACAAAAACCAGGATCGATTTCGTATATCATGTCCTTCCTGCGGAAAAAACTCCTTAAATTGAACCCCCGCAGAAAAGAAAATTCGATTTCCTAATACATCTCGAAGATCTGCATCGGATTTAAAAAGATCTGATCTACGCTCAGATTCAGAGTAAAATACGAGAAAAGTCCTAATACAACCGCAGACACTACCGGGATCAGAAGATTATCATCTACGATCCCGTTCCAATACGTTCCACTATACAATTCGGTTACGGCGGCAGCGATTACTGCAGGCAGGATCAAAATTACATTCTGCCAAAATTCTCCGGAAGAAAATTGATAGATCCCGAATTCTCTGGAGCCCGACTGAATCACAGAGAGAAACCAAAGTCCTACGACGGCGGAAGATAAAATAAACGCTAAAATCCCTTCCTTAGATTTTCCGTTCGAAAATCTGTTCTTTCCGAAATGGGTCCCGACCCAAGCAGCCATCGGATCTCCAATGACTAAGAATAATAAAGAAAGGATCGCAATATCAGGAGGAAAAAAAAATACCACAAGCGTGATGGAAAGAAAATAAGGAAAGGTCCCGTTGATCCTGGATTTCTCCTCTTCCTTCAATAAAGGACCGGCTAACTTTACGAATACCGTCTGGACGACAGGAATATGGAACCGCGCCCATTCTAATAGGACCAAAAGCCCCAGACATAGAACGAGTAAAACGGTCAGAATGGCCCTGGTGGCATACATTAACGAAAATTGGCCGTGAAATACATCGAAATAATAAAAGGCGGGAATGATCAGTCCTAGTAAGTGCCAAGCCTTTCTAAAATAATTAAAGGAGGAAGTTTTTTCAGATTTCATTTTTTATTTCCGAGATTTCATCTTAGATCTTAGATTATCATCTTTTAGAGGCCATCTTTAATGCTGCCTCTTCGTCGTTTGCAATTAGGAAAAATCCGCTTAAGCCGGCCATCTTAAAAACATTGATCACCGCTTTGGAAATATTTACAAGAACCAGTTTGTTCTTAGTTGCGAAACTGGATTGACTAACTTCCTTTAAGGCCTGGACCCCGGTGGAGGATACCAAATGAACGTCTTCCATATCCATGATGACCGGTCCCTGACGTACCGCCAAGGATAGTACATCCTTAAATTTTTTCTCCGTAAAGGAGTTGATAGAACCCTGCAATTTCAGAACTTGAACGCCGTCTATCTTTTCCGTCTGGATGATAATCTCGTTCAGGATCATAACGGTTTGATTCGTCAGAATACTGGAATTTCATAATAGATACAAATGGTTTTTCTATTCTTCACCTCAGCTTATCTGTTTTTCAAAACCTATGGGTTTCCTTTTTCCGGTTCCTTGGTACTCTGTCTTACGATCGCATTTTCCCAGTTCCATTCTTCCAAAACCCTTAGACCCAATCTCAGTTTTTTACTTTTTCCCGCTTCACTATGTGTTCTTTCCTTTTGGGACGGCACCTCCGCGGAATTCATTTTGGATCTGGTGTCATTAAGCCTTGCCGGTATGATCTCTTCCGGAGGATTTTCTTTTTTAGGAAGCCGCTCTCCAGCTTTTAGAGAAACTTTAGGAATTCTAATATTGGCAGGATCCTGTATCCTTTCCTTTTCCAGAAGGGAACTTTCTCCTTTTTTGATCCCAGCACTTTCCTTATTTCTAATTTTCTCCGTTCCGAAACAAGTTCGTATTCTAATTTTAGGAATTTGTGTTTTGGTTTCCGGAGCTTGGATCTTATATGAGCCTCCTCATCCTAGTTTAGGACCGTCTCTATTCAAATCGGTACTCTTGTTTTTAGGAATGGTTTGGGTCCTCTGGAAGGGAAAGAAGGATTTTCTTAGCGGACTCTTATTTTCCACCTTCTTCCTTCTTATATGCCTATCCAAACCGGGAGAAGAGTTGATGATCCTTGCCTGCGGACTCTTTTTTTCCTACTTGCAAGAAGCAGCCTGGGGACTAGATTCAGGAACTGAAGTTTAAGGTTCCAGGTCTTATCCATGAAAATCAAAGTGGCTCATCTTTTACGAAAAACGGAAGAAATAGATCGGGACCTGACCGAACTAGGCAAGATCAAGGATAGAATTGCAGCAGACCGGGATTATTCCGAATCTCTAAAAGTATCGATTGGAGCGGAGATGGATAAACTCTCCTCTCAGAAACAAGAGATGCTTTCTTTGAAGACAAAAGAAACTCCTTCCGATTGGAATTCTTCCGGCCCACCTTCAGGCGCGAGGGCAGCCGAAGGACTTTACCAAGACAACGAAAAACGCCTAACTCGCGAAATATCCGTTGAAATCCAAGGTAAGAAGCAGCAACCTGCCCGAAAGACCATTCATAAATACTAGTCTTTTCGAGATCCGAAAAGAACAGGTTATATAAAACGACATGAACAAAAAAATAATCGCACTCACCTTCCTGGCTGCTTTACTCTTTCAGTGTAATTCGGACTCGGATGTATTAGCCTCATTCAAAGGAGGCACTGTAACCAGAAAAGAACTCAGGAACTTCTACCAACTCAATACAGGCGGACGCAAGCCGGAGCCGAATCATCCGACCAAAGAAGAACAAACACAACTTCTGGAAACTTTAGGTCTTTTCAAATTGATCTCTTTGTACAATACCGAAAAGAAACTTGTTACCGAAGACGAATTAGCTGTTTTTCTAAAATATTCCAAACCTCAGATGGCGGCTTCTTTTCTTCAAAGGAATTTAGCGGAGAAGTTGGAGCAAGTCGGTAAATTAAAATTCGCTTTCGTACGTGTGATCGCAGTTTTTTCCTTCGATCCTAAAGACGAGGAAGTTACCAGACAGAGAGCCCAAAGTATTTTCGAAGGAATTCAAAAACTTTCCTCTAAAAAAGAAATTATCCAATATGTTGTGGATCATACGGACCAACCTGCTTACAAAGCGGTAGGCGGATTACTGGAGCCGCAATGTTTAAATTGTGGAAATGATCCGAACCTTCCCTATTACCAAGAAGCCGCAGCAAACGAAGGAAAATGGATCTTAAAAGAGATCGATGATCAAATTCAACCTGGCGCGGACCCTAAGGCTCCTAGAAAGAAAAAATTCCTGATCTTAAGAGTAGAAAGGGTGGAAACCATCTACGCTTCCAGAGTTGGAAAGTTTTTCGCAAAAGAATTCGGTAAATTGAAAGTTCTCGCTAAAAAATATATCGAGGCGCCCGATGTTTCCGAACAGATCAAAGCGGAAGTAAAACGTAATTATTTGGATCTGAAGGTGGATGATATCGCTCCACGTTATGAGGACTTCATGAAAAAAAGATTCTTGTTCAGCGCAGTCAGCGAACAAGAGGAACAATTAGTGAAAAATGCAGGTTTCGAAAAGGTAACGATTACCCAAGACAATCTGAATACTTTCAATCATGACTCCGTTCTATTAACCAATACTAAAACCGGAGAAACCGTTAAATTTAAAGACGTTTTGAACGAGTTGGAACAATTGGCCAAACAAAGCGGACTGGATTCTTCCAAATTAGACGATAAGGCGAATGTGCTCCAATTTTTTAGACAACAATATGTTTGGTTTAAGATAGCGGACCACTCTACCGAATTGAAAGAAGCTTTGGAATCCAAGGATTTCCAAGATATGTTCAACGTAATGAAATTATACATTGTGCAACCATTGGTATTTAAAAGAGAACTTCCAAGCGATGTAACCGTTTCGGAAGCGGAGATGAGAGAACAATATGAGGCTGCCAAAATGTTCTCTTACGCTAAATCAAATCCGAACAATCCTCAAGATAGGATCCCTATGCCTTACGGAGAAGTTAGAGAGAGAATTAAAGAGGATTTAATCCGGGCTAAAAAGCAAAACTTCGTAAGAGAGCTAACCCAAAAGCTTAAAACGGATTATCAATTCATTCTGGATTCCAGTAGATTGAAAGAAGGTAAGATCTGATCGTATATTCTTTGCTTACGATAGCTTAGAAATCCCTTATATCAGTAGTCCGAAAAGGTTATATACCTTTATACTTCGGACTACTGACCGTGTTCTATAATCAGTGAAAGTCTAGCGGCCTTTTTTTATCGAATAAGAATTCAAATGCTTGATTCTTATTCTTTTCTCTTTTAGTATAAGCCGACTTTGGAAAAAATTTCTATACTTAAGTGCTTGTTTGACCCAATGGAAATTTATTCTTGAGACAAAGTAAGGTCGTTTTAAAACGGTTAAAAAGGGGAAAAGAATGAACAACCACATCTATATGCTCCGTAAAAAACGGGGAATCAAGCAATATGATATGGCAAGGGCTCTGGGTGTATCCCCTAGCTACCTTTCCAAAATTGAAACCGGAAGCCAAGCTCCTACTGAAAAATTCAGACAAGCTTGCGCTAAATATTTGAAAACGACATTAGATAAGCTGTTTAACGACAGTCCGGTAGAAGAGGTTTATCCTGAATTCAGCCAAGGACTTACCAATAAACTCTGGGCAAAACGCAGAGAATTGGGTATCAAACAATACGATATGGCTAAAAAATTAAAGGTCTCGACTCCTTTCCTTTCCAAAGTGGAGTTAGGACTATTAGAGCCGCCTGAAGATTTCAAGAGCATGGCATCTAAAGTTTTAAAAATGAAAAAAGAGGAATTATTTCTACATAAAGTAGAATTCTAAATCGAATACGGGAGGTTATAACTCCCGTAAAGCAATACTGCACATTCTTTTCCCTTACTATGTGCCGTTGTTGAAACCCCAGGTTGTAACAAACCCGGGGTTTTTTATTTTCTTCTTACTTAACAAGCACAGTCCCGCCGGAATAATCCAGAACGATACTTTGTCCTTCTTTGAATTCGCCTTTCAGGATAAAACTACTGAGAGCGTTCCCGATCTCTCTTTGGATCAGTCTTTTCAAAGGTCTTGCTCCGTATTCAGGATCGAAACCCGCTTGTACAACGTGTTTCTTTAATGCAGGAGTGAAACTTACCTTTAATCCGTTTTCCTCTGCCTTTTTAGCCATGATCTGCAATTGTAATTCTGCGATCTTAGCGATCATTGCCTCGTCCACGGATTTGAATAGGATCACTTCGTCCAAGCGGTTTAAGAACTCAGGTTTAAAATGTTTTTTCAACCTTTGCTCCACCATTCTTTCTTTTTCTTCTTGTGAATACTCCGTCGAACCTAAAACATCCGAACCTAGATTAGAAGTAAGAATGATAACTGTGTTCTTAAAGTCCACATTCCTTCCCTTGGAATCGGTCAACCTACCCTCGTCCAGTATCTGTAAGAAAATATTGAACACTTCCGGATGAGCCTTTTCAACCTCGTCGAACAAGATCACGGAATAAGGTCTACGTCTTACAGCTTCGGTCAATTGCCCGCCTTCATCATGTCCTATATAACCTGGAGGAGCTCCTATCAATCTGGAAACTGAATGAGCCTCCATATATTCGCTCATATCGATTCGAAGCATTGCATTCACATCATCGAAAAGGAATTCGGACAATGCCTTAGCAGTTTCCGTTTTACCCACGCCTGTCGGTCCTAAGAATAAGAATGTACCGATCGGACGATTCGGATCGGCTATCCCTGCGCGGGATCTACGGATCGCTTCCGATAATAATTCCAAAGCATGATCCTGACCGATCACCTTGATCTTTAAAGAATCTTCCATTTTGAGAAGTTTTGCCTTCTCCCCTTGGAGCATTTTAGAGACGGGAATTCCGGTCCAACGAGAAACTATGTTCGCGATATCTTCCTCATCCACTTCTTCTTTTAGAAGTCTTCCCGATCCGGAAATTTTTTTGAGTTCCGCGTTCGCTTTCTCCATTTCTTTGGAAAGTTCGATTAGTTTTCCGTAACGAATTTCTGCGACTCTATTGATCTCTCCCCTACGCTCTGCTTCCGCCTCCAAAACCTTATATTTATCCGTTTCTTCCTTGATTTCCTTAATTTTAGCAATTTTGGATTTTTCCAGATCCCAACGAGCTTTTAGATTTCGGAAAAGTTCTTCCTGCTCCGAAAGTTCTTTCGCGATATTCTCTACTCTTTGTTTGGAAGCCGGATCCGTTTCTCTTTTTAAGGCTTCTTTTTCGATCTTTAAGGACTGGATCTTCTTACTCAGCTTGTCCAATTCTTCCGGCATAGAGTCCATTTCTATCCTCATCTTGGAGCTTGCCTCGTCGATCAGGTCTACTGCCTTATCCGGAAGAAAACGATCCGCTATATAACGATTCGATAAACTAGCTGCAGCCACGATCGCGGAATCCAAAATTTTAATTCCATGATGAAGTTCGTATCTGTCTTTTAATCCCCTAAGAATGGTAACTGTTTCCTCCACAGTCGGTTCCTTAACGTAAACGGGTTGGAACCTTCTCTCTAAGGCGGCATCCTTTTCGATATACTTTTGGTATTCCTTTAAGGTTGTAGCTCCAATACAGCGAAGTTCCCCTCTGGCAAGCATAGGTTTGAGCATATTAGAAGCATCCATTGCTCCTTCTTGCGCTCCTGCTCCCACGAGTGTATGGATCTCGTCTATGAATAGGATGATATTCCCTTCGCTATGTTTTACTTCGTCGAGTGTCGCTTTTAGTCTTTCCTCGAATTCTCCCCGATACTTTGCACCGGCAATCATCGCACCTAGATCCAAGGCATAGATTGTCTTGGTCTTAATTCCTTCCGGAACTTCTCCTTGGATGATCTTACCGGCTAGACCTTCTACGATCGCGGTCTTACCTACTCCCGGCTCCCCGATGAGCACAGGATTGTTCTTGGTCCTGCGGGTCAAAACTTGGATGGTCCTTCTGATCTCCTCATCCCTTCCGATGACCGGGTCCAGCTTGCCTAGTTTTGCAAGCTCGTTTAGATTTTTTGCATATTTCTTTAAGGCGTCCGCCTTGTTTTCCGGAGTATCATCCATGATGGGTTGTCCTTTTCTAAGTTCTAATACGACTTTTAATAATTTAGGATAATCGAGTCCTAATCGATTGAATTCCTGTCGAAGGGAAGAAGTCCCGTTCTTCAGAAATGCCAAGAGAACATGATCTGTGGAAAGATATTCATCCTTCAATTCGATCCTGATCTTGTCGGAAGATTGTAAAAGAGAGATTGCGGCTCGCGAAAATCCCTTTTCGGAATGACCTTCTACTCTAGGAAGCCTAGTGATCGCTTCTTCCGTTTTATCTAGGAACGTAGGTAAATTCAAACCCAGCTTGGAAAACAAAGGAGGAGCAAACCCATCTCCTTGTCCTAGGATTTGAGCGATGATATGTTCCTCTTGTATCTCGGGGTTCTTATCATAGGAGCTTTGTGCACCTGAAAGAGCCTCATTCAATTTTAATGTAATCTTATCTAGTTTCATTTTTTTACCGGATCTATTATGGATTCGACTTATACCTTAGACTGACTTTAAAGCTTTTTTTCATTAATTTCTGCCAGAAAGTCAGAGACAATTCTCAATTGCTTATGTCTCTTTTTTTTCCGTTTCTCAAACTGAATTCGTTTTGACAAGGGGATATGTTCCGCTGGGATTATAGTCCATTCCCTTTTCGGACAGGTGGTAAGTCCGAAAATCCCTAAAAGCCGGAACAACCCTAGATGACTAAAGAACCGCCCAAGGAAAGTTGGAAATCCCGTACTGGACTCATATTAACCGTTGCCTCGGGAGCGATCGGACTCGGAAATTTCCTCCGCTTTCCGGGACAAGCAGTACAGAATGGAGGAGGAGCTTTCCTTCTCCCCTACATCATTAGTTTTATCCTGGTCGGGATCCCGGTTTGTATCACCGAATGGGTGATGGGAAGAATGGGAGGAGAACATGGTCATAGTTTTCCGAATCTGTTCCGAGCCTATCTTTCTGGTGTACCTCTTAGACTGCTCGGAGCAATCGGTGTTACCATTCCTTTGCTCATTTATGTATATTATGTTTTTGTGGAAGCCTGGTGTTTAGCTTACGCATTCGATTTTATTACAGGAAATATCAGCTTGAACCCAGGGAACAGGGACCTGAATTCCCTCATCCAGAATTCTTCCGATCATTTTCATACCCTAGTAGGCGCTAAAGAAAATGGGATGGCCATAGAAGGTAAAATTTTTTACGCCACACTTGCCTGTTTCTTAATGAATTTCATCTTAGTGTATAGAGGGATCGCAAAAGGGATCGAAATATTCGCTAAGATCGCGGTCCCTTCCATGCTCATCTGTTCCGTGATCGTACTTGTTCGAGTATTAACTTTGGATAATATAGAGTTAGGGCTTGCCAAGATGTGGAACCCGAATTGGTCCGCTTTAGGAGAGGCTAAGGTTTGGATCTCCGCTGCGGGTCAGATCTTTTTTACTTTGTCTGCAGGTTTCGGGATCGCTTTGGTATTTTCCAGTTATCTTAAAAAAGAGAACGATGTGATCTTATCTTCCGTTTCCGCAGCTTCCCTAAACGAGTTTATAGAAGTCGGATTCGGCGGAATGATCACGATTCCTGTGGCATTTTTGTTTTTAGGAGTATCGGCAACTTCCTTCGGAACGTTTGGGATGGGATTTATCGCACTTCCATCCGTATTTGCATTAATGCCGGGAGGTTCCTTTTTCGGAGCGATCTGGTACTTTGTTTTATTCTTAGCGGCACTCACTTCTTCCGTTACGATGTTGCAACCAGTGATCGTGTTTTTGGAAGAAGCTTTTCATATTAGAAGAAGGATTTCTAGTTTTATTCTTTTTCTTTTCACATTCGGGCTTTCCTTTCCTATCTTGTATTTTAACAAAAACTTCAATGCGCTGGACCAAGCGGATTTCTGGGTTGGAACGGTTCTGATCTATATTTTAGCAACCTTACAGATCTTAATTTTCGGCTGGGTAATAGGCGCCAAAAAAGGTTTGGAAGAAGGTCATAAAGGTGCACACGCTCACCTACCTAAATTTTTCTGGTGGGTCATCCAATATATCACTCCGGCATTCTTACTTGTCGTATTCGGAATGTTCCTCTACCAAAATCTTGGATCTTATTTTAATAAAATGGATGTGGATTGGATGATCGCAAATGCCTCGGCTGGAACAAGCGCGGAAGAAGCGAAATTCCAGGCATTGATCTCCCGTTATGTATTTCTATCAATCCTCGCAGTATTCGGGCTCATTTACGTTTTAGTACATTTCAGCCTAAAAGGTAAGGAAGAATCCAAGGATAGATCCACGAACAAAATGCTACCAATCTTTTTGGGAAGTTTTATACTGATCCTGGCATTCTTTATGAACTTCTTTCCGTATAAAGAAACTTCCTCGATAGCGGCTGCATTCGGTTCCGTTTCTCCCGAATTAACTTTCGATGGAGCTGTGATCATGTGGGTTTCTTTGGGATTAGTGTCCCTTCTATCCTTATATTGTGTGATCAAACTTTTCCGGACCAGGGAAGCGTAAGTACCTTTGAGTAAAGTCGAAGAACAATTCAAAAAACTTTCCAAACTTTGGCCTGATTTCGAATCTAGATCGGGCCAGATCCAAATGGCAAATAGTGTGGAACAAGCGTTTGCCGGTTCGGAACATTTGATCGTGGAAGCGGGAACAGGTGTGGGAAAATCCTTAGCATATTTGATCCCTGCGGCAATGAGCGCGATAGAAGGAGAAGAGATCGTAGTCATCTCTACGGAAACAAAAGCTCTACAAGACCAGCTCATTCGAAAAGACATCCCTCTTGTTTCCCAAATTTTGGGACAGGAAGTAAAAGCAGAGATCGCAATGGGAGCTTCCAATTACGTCTGCAAAAGAAAATTAGGAAATGTTCTCACACAAGGGACCTTTGGTCCCGAGATGATGGAACATCTGAATTCATTTAAGGATTGGGTAAACCAATCCGAATCGGGAAGAAGGCAAGAATACGATGGATATGCCTCCCCTGATTTTTGGTCCAAGGTAACCAGAGAGGCGGACTCTTGCTTAGGAAGAAGTTGCCCGAATTTTTCTCATTCATTTTATTTTTTAGAAAGGGCCAAATGGCAGAAGTCCAATCTTCTGATCGTAAATCATTCCCTACTCGCGGCGCATATAGCATCGGATTTTAATATACTTCCGGACTTTAAAAAGATCGTAATCGATGAGGCTCATAATTTTCCGGAAGTTTTAGGAAATGCGTTCAGAATAGAATTATCATCTTTGGAGATCCAAAAACTTTTACAAGGTGTTTGGAATTCCCAGAAAAAATCGGGACTCGGATCAAGGCTTAATTCTCCTAAGATCAATGATCTAGCCAATCTTGCAGGAGAAAAACTTTTCCTTTGTTTCAATAAGGTAGTAGGAGAACTTCCGCTCAACTTTTACGGTTCCCAACGGATCCGCAGACCGTTAAAAATGGACGGAGGAGAATTAGAAGCAGCATTAGATTCTTTGCAAGAAGCGCTTCTTATAGAATTAAAAAAATATTCTAAAGAAAGCGACGAGTTGGAAGAGAAAGAGATCGCAATGGAAATAGAAATGTCTTCCGGAAGGATCGGTCAGATCGCAGAAGGTTTACATCTTTTCCGCACAATGGACGAAGGAGAAAGAGTTTATTGGGCGGATCCCCCGAATACGAAAACGAAAGAGATGTTCCCGAAACTTCTGACCCAACCTTTAAAATCGGAAACAATATTGCGGGAAGTGTTGGAGCCAAGAACGGAAAGTATAATTTTCACTTCTGCAACACTTTCCACAAATAAGGGCGACCTTGGCTATTTTGCGGATCGGATCGGAAGATTACCTTCTCGTTCTAAATTGGTGGCTTCTCCTTTTCCGTATGAAAAGAATGCATTGCTCTTTTTGCCGAAAGATATCAAGGATGCAACCGAATCTCCGGAAAGAAATGCGGCGGACCTTTCTCGTTATATTTTAAAATTGATCGAGCTTACTAAAGGTGGAGCATTCGTTCTATTTACCTCGAACAAATCCTTAAACGAAATTATAGAAACGATCCGCCCTCTTACGGATCTTCCAGTGATCTCTCAATTGGAAATGGGCCCCGAAGCGGCTAAGAATCGGTTTTTAGCGGAAAAGGACGCGGTACTTTTTGGAGTAGCTTCCTTCTGGCAGGGAGTGGATATTAGAGGTGATAAACTCAGATCCGTGATCCTCACAAAACTTCCTTTCCAACCTCCGAACGATCCGGTGCTGGAAGCAAGAAGTGAGAAGTTAAAGGAAAAAGGTGGAAATCCATTCAAGGATCTACAACTTCCTTATGCAACTACGGTACTAAAACAAGGTTTTGGAAGGTTGATCCGTTCCGAAAGGGATACCGGCATAGTGAGTCTATTAGATTCTAGGATTTGGACCAAATCATACGGCAAGGATCTGATCGATTCACTTCCCCCTGCAAAACGGATCTCCGAATGGAACCAACTAAAATTAGAATATTCTAAACTTCCCAATTATTCTTCCGGAGAAGCGGTATGAAATGTAAGACGCTTGTATTCTTTTTGATCTCAGGTCTTTCCCTTTATTCCTGGGAATCCAAAGACAAAACGGAAACGATCGTAAATTGGAGAACGGGTGAGATCCGTAAAACTGTGGAAGTTAAACTTCCGAAAATCTCGTTTCATCCCGACGATCCCGATTATAATAAGATCGGAACCGCAAAAAATATCACGGAAGCTCGAAACATCGCCAAAGAGACAGCAAAGGAAGAAATTAAAAAATACTTATATAGAAGTATGGAAAATCTTAAGTTGGATTCCAATCTTCTCTTGCGTGAAAAGATCGAACAAGACGAGTCCTTTCGCGAAATTTTCCAAGAGATCTACGAGAAGGAGCCGATCGAGATCCATAATCAATTCAAAGGAAATCAGCTAATCGCAACCGGCATTCTTTCTTTAAAAGGGAAAAAAGGGATCCTTTCCCATATTACTCTCCCTTATTCTTCCGAAAATTTTCCGGAAGCTCATCCGATCCATAGTCCAGCGGACCCTTATACAGGGCTCATAGTAGATGCAAGACATTTGGAAGTTGTGCCAGCTTTGTTCTCGGAGATCAGGGACGAGGATGGGATCGGGATCTATTCTCCCTTATTCGTCAAAAAAAGTTCCATAGTGAATTACGGTTATATTCGTTACTTTTCTAGAGTTCAGGATGCAATGAAGGAAGAGGTAGCAGGGTCAAAGCCGCTTTTGACTACCGCCTTGGGTGTTTTTGGAAAATTAGGAGCGGATCTTGTGATCTCGAACGAAGATGCGGAAAAGATCCTAGCCTCCCCCAAATCCAGGGAGGCACTTTTGAAAGGAAAAGTTATCGTGATCCTAAGGAAACAAGAGAAGTAAATACCTCTTCCGCCTTTTTATACGACTCGGAGAATAAATACGCATATCCCAAATCCAAAAGTTCCGTCCTAGAAAGTTCTTTTTTTCTGGCTTCATATTTCGGAATATTTTTGATCCTGTCGGAATATTCGGTCACTTTCTCTTCGTAAGAAGGGATCTCGCCTGCACCTGGAAGTTTTTCCAGGATATTACACGCTTCTTCGAATTTTCCTATATGAACAAAACATAATCCTAAAGATGCCAGAACATCTCTGTCTTCTTTTAAGTTTTCAGAATTTTCTCTAAATACTTTTAATGCTTCTTCGAATTTTCTTAAATGATAGAGGGAAAAAAATTCGAGTCTGGCAAAATATCCATCGGACCAAAGTGCCTTATATCTTTGGATGAGATCCGCGCAGGCTTTGTGGGCTCCCACTTCTTCGCATGCCTTGATCCCAGTGGTTAGAATTGAATAGGATACAGGGCTGGAGGATGCCTTGAAGTATTCGTGGAATAATACCGCAGCCTCTTTTGAATTTCCTTTAGCTCTATGCAAATATGCGCCGAGTAAAGGTGTGAGGACCGTTTTTCCTTCTAAAGGAAAATTATTGGCAGTATTTGTTTCCGTTTCGAATTCACAAACCGCTCTTAAATGATTTAAGAACACGTTCTTCGCATTCTTCTCCGCTAGTTTGGTTACTTCCTCGTAAGCTCCTGTTTCAAAGAGTTCCCAAGCGGACTCTTCCAAAGAAAGCTGTGTGGAAAGGGCGGAACTTTTAGCCATACGATACCTCTATTTTTGGTATCGGCCAATCGCACTTTTTCCTGCGATTTTTTTTAGCCCAAAGATGTTTCGCATGGAGACACAGAGTTCACGGAGTTAAAAAAAAGTAAGCTCTGTGTTCTTTGTAAGCTCTATGCGAAATTAGTCCTTAAGGATACAACCTTTCCATCATTCGAGGGAAAGGGATACATTCCCGGACATGTTGTAGTCCGCAGATCCAAGCGATCAATCTTTCCGTCCCGAGCCCGAAACCTGAATGGGGAACGGAGCCGTATTTTCTCAATTCCAAGTACCATTCATAAGATTCCACAGGAAGGTTTTCTTCTTCTAACCTTTTAGTGATATTTTCGTAACTTTCTTCTCTTTCCGAACCGCCGATGATCTCCCCTACTCCGTCTGGGGCGATCAGATCCGCGTTAAGCACCGTTCTTGGATCCTCCGGGTTGACTTTCATATAGAACGCTTTTGCTTCTCTAGGATATTTTTGGATAAAAACGGGTCCGCCGAATTTTTGGCAAAGCATCTGTTCTCTTTCGGAATTGATATCGTCCCCCCAAACTATATCTTCTTTCTGGGATTGTAGGTATTCCAAGGCTTCCTTGTAATCTATCAATGCGAAAGGTTTGGAAATATAATCTAGTAAAGAAGAAGGATCCCTTTCCAAAACTTTCAGTTCCGGACCACAGGCGGCTACAGTTTCTCGGATCACTGTTTTTACAAAATTTTCCTGTAATTTTAAGTTTTCTGCATGTGTTAAAAATGCGGTTTCAGCTTCCACCATCCAGAATTCCGTCAAATGTCGTCTGGTCTTACTCTTCTCCGCTCGGAATGTAGGTCCGTAACAGTACACTTTGTTATGGGCGAATATGGCAGTTTCCAAGTATAATTGTCCCGTTTGAGCGAGATAGGCATTTCCAAGATCGAAGTATTCGGTGGAGAATAACGTACCGGCCGATTCTCCGATCGAACCTGTTAATATGGGAGTATCGATTAAGGTAAATTGATTATCATGAAAATACTTCCGGATCTGGTAAGAAAGTTCACTTCTTACTTTTATAATGGCAAGCTGCTTACTGGAACGTAACCATAGATGTCTTTGGGAAAGTAGGAAGTCGATCCCATGTTCTTTGGGTGTAATCGGATAATTTTCCGATTCCCCCACCTTCTTGAAGGAAGAAAGTACAAGTTCGTACCCGATGGGAGACTTTTCATTCTCCACTAATTTGCCGACTACCTCGACGGAAGTTTCCTGCTTTAGGTGTTTGATCTCGGAGAACAGATCTTCTCCCAAAATCTCTTTTTCTGCGAGTATTTGCAGTATCTTTCCGGAATTTCTCAGACTTAAAAATTGTCTGGCGTTAGATCCTCTCAAACCGTGGACCCAACCTTGGATCCGTACGGTTTGATTTACATGTTCCGGCAAACGATTTAGATCAATGGTGGAAACTTCGGACATGATCCTATTTTAAGCATTCTACCCGACTGAAAAGGATTATTTTCGGATGACATCGGGACCGGAAGCTAAATCCTGAACCCATGACCGCGATTTTACTGGATGGCAAAAAACTTTCCCAAAAAATAAAAGATTCTATCGCCGAAGAGATCAAGACTCTCACGGCTTCCGGAAAAAAGCCCCCGAAACTCGCAACGATCCTGGTCGGGAACGATCCGGCTTCTGAAACGTATGTGAATATGAAAGTCAAGTCCTGCCATGCGGTAGGGATGATCTCCGAAAAGATCGAACTTCCGGAAACTACTACAACCGAGGAATTAATTGCTGTTATAGATAGATTGAACGCGGATCCAGACACTCACGGAATTCTTTTACAACACCCTTCTCCGCCTCAGATAGATGAAAGAGCAGCATTCGATCGGATCGCTTTACATAAGGATGTAGACGGGGTTACTACATTGTCATTCGGCAAATTGTCCATGGGAGTGGAAACCTATCTTCCGTGCACGCCCTACGGTATGGTCCTTTTATTAAAAGAATACGGGATTGACCCCGCAGGAAAAAGAGCCGTGGTGGTCGGTCGTTCTCCTATTTTGGGAAAACCGATGGCGATGCTTCTAACAGAAATGAACGCGACCGTTACTCTTTGCCATTCCAAAACCAAAAATTTGCCTGAGATCGTATCCCAGGCGGATATCGTTGTTGGCGCGGTAGGAAAGCCTGAGTTTATCAAAGCGGATTGGATCAAACCGGGCGCAGTATTATTGGATGCAGGCTATAATCCAGGAAACGTAGGAGACATCGAAATTTCCAGAGCATGGGAAAAATCCTCTTATTACACTCCTGTTCCGGGTGGTGTAGGACCTATGACAATTTCAGTCCTTCTACTCCAGACTTTGTATTCCGCAAAAGATCACTTTACACCCCCGTTGAAATGAAAACGATGTAACTCTGATGGCTATCAGTTTCGACGAGTGCTTCCAGACATATCCTCCGTTCTCTCCTCCCGCAGATTTGGACGATTTTTGGGCGGAGTCGATCCGTGAACTTAAAGGGTTTCCTGTTAAAAACCAAACCAAGGCTCTTCTCAAAGGGACCATTTTAAAAGAAACCATTTACGATATTTCTTTCCAATCTTACGGGAACGCAACGCTTACAGGCAGTTTGGTGATCCCCCGAAAGCGAGGGGATCTTCCCGTTCTCGTCTATTTCCACGATTATGCAAAAGACAGACCCCAGATCATTAAGGGACTGACGGAAGCAGGAGTGGCCCAACTGATCCTGGACCTCCGAGGTCACGGAACTCAACTAATCCGTCCAGTTTTGAAGGAAGGCGAGATCCCGGATCCGGATTGGACTCCAGGATATTATAGAAAAGGATTAGAAGCCAAGGAATCCTTCTTTCTAAAAGCAAATTACTTGGATGTGATCCGCACGATCGAATTTTTAAGGCTCACAGACGGTATAGATGGCGATAAGATCATTTTGGCCGGAAAAGGGATCGGAGCTTCAATGGCTTTGTTCGGGGCCGCAAATTCACCTAGAGTCAAAGCTCTTATATTAGAAACTCCTAATTTTTGCCACGTGGACGACACTCAACTGAAATTAGGAACAAGCTGGTCCAAAGAAATTTCGGAACAGATCTCCAACTCTAAATCCAAAAAGGCCCAACTTAAAAAAAATCTTTCTTACTTTGATAGTTTGAATTTTTCCAAAAAGATCAAGATTCCAACTTTAGTTTCCGTCGGAATGGAAGATAAAGTCTCTCACCCTAAATCCGTTTTTGCATTATTCAATCACCTGGTTTGCGATAAAAGAATGCAGGTTTATCCTACGGAAGGAAACGAAGCGGGGATCGCGGGGGACAAACAGAATTTGGCCAATCTGGAATTTGCGAAAGAGATCCTGTTCCCTGAATGAAAGAGATCCGTTTCCATAACTCTCTCAGCGGAAACAAAGAAGTATTCCGCCCGGAATTTCCGGACAGAGTTAGAGTATATTCCTGCGGACCTACGGTTTATAACTTCGCACATTTGGGAAATTTGCGAGCATTCCTATTCGTGGATCTTCTTAGAAGAGCTTTAGTTGCATTCGGTTATAAGCCGGATATGACCATGAATATCACCGATATCGACGACAAAATCATTCGTGAATCTTTAGCCCAAGGGAAAGGTATCAGAGAATTCACCGAACCATGGGTCAAAGCGTTCCAAGAAGATTTAGAATCTTTGAATATTCAAAAGTTGGAACATTACCCTAGAGCCACCGATTCTATCCCTTCCATGGTGGAGATCATAAAACATCTTCAGGCCCAAGGACTTGTGTACGAAAAAGACGGAAGTTTGTATTATTCCATCTCCAAGTTCAAAAATTACGGAAAACTTTCCAAAATAGACGTAAGCGGTATGAAAACGGGGACACGTTACGATACCGACGAATATGACAAAGACGATGTAAGAGATTTCGTTCTTTGGAAATTCCCGAAACAAAAGGGAGAACCTTCTTGGGAGACTGAGATAGGCTCCGGAAGACCAGGCTGGCATTTGGAATGTTCTGCCATGGTGCGCGATGTTTACGGCTCCGGAGTGGATATCCATACCGGAGGAGTGGATCTCACCTTCCCTCATCATGAAAATGAGATCGCTCAGAGCGAAGGAGCTTATCCGGAAGAATCTTTCGTAAAATATTGGCTTCACTCCGAACATCTACTCGTAAACGGAGAAAAGATGGCCAAGTCCAAGGGCAACTTTTTCACCCTAAGGGATTTGATAAAAGAAGGTGCGGAACCGCGTAATATCCGCTTCCTTCTACTCTCCGCACATTATAGAAGCAAATTAAACTTCACAAAAGAAAGATTAGAAGAAGCGGCCGGGTCCGTTTCAAAGATCCAAAACTGTATCAATCGATTATTAGAAGAATTATCTAAATTAGGAAAAGTATTCCAACCTCAGGGAAAAGCCGAAGTCGCTTCCTGGGAGGAATTTTTAGATAGCCTCGCAGACGATCTGAATATTTCCAAATTTTTAGCATCCGTTTTTGAATTAGTAAAAGATTCCAACCAATACTTGGATCAAAATTCTCCGAACGAGAATGATATCCTCAAAAGACTAGAATTATTCTATAAAATAGATTCCATCTTAGGGGTTCTTAGTTTCGAGAGAAAAGTGGAAGTTTTGGACTCCGAGATAGACGAACTTGTTAGACAAAGACAGGAAGCACGCAAAAACAAAAACTTTGCGGAAGCCGATAGACTCAGAGACAAACTGAACGAATTAGGAATTGTAATCGAAGACACAAAAGAAGGTCTTCGCTGGAAGAGAAAATGAGCCGCCAGGATTATATCTACGGAAGAAGAAATATCCGAGAAATTCTGGAGCGACATATTGAAAGAGGTTCCGAACTCCCCTTCCAAGAAATTTGGCTGACTTCCGGAGCCAAAAAAGAACTAGAAGATATTCTCTCCGATTTAGGGGAGAAACTTCTTATCAAAGAAGCTTCTCCCAGTAAGTTAGACAAAATGGCTCCAGGTGTGAATCACCAAGGAGTACTTGCACTCCGGATCCAACTCCACTCCGGAGATAAAAAATCGTTCGATTCACATCTGGAAAACTGCAAGGGACCGATCCTGGTTTTGGACCGGATCCAAGATCCGGGCAACCTGGGAAATATTTTGAGAACGGCAGAATGTTTCGGAGTAGAAACAGTCCTTATACCTGAAAGGGATTCCTCCGGAATCACTCCTGCGGTGGAAAAAGTAGCGTCAGGTGCCCTCGCCTATCTTAACGTTTTTAAAGTCGGGAACCTGGCACAAATATTAGAAAAACTGCAAAAACGAAATTTCTGGGTGGTTTCCACTTCCGATAAAGGTACGGAAGATTGGTCCAAAATCCCCGCCTGGGAAGAACTCGTGATCCTGATGGGAAATGAAGGAGAAGGTCTAAAAAGGATCTTAATGGAAAAATCCGACTTTACGGTCCGTATTCCCCTTCACGGTCATATTTCCTCTTTAAATGTGACAGTCGCCACCGGGATTGTACTCGATCGTTTGAAAAACCGACCAAAGTAAATCTTACTCAAACATTTATTTCCTTTTTGTTACGATGGAAAGAGAAAGTTTAGATCAAATTCTAGCTTGCGATTTTTGAGGATCAGTAACAGACTTTCTATAATATCTTCTGCGATGTCTTGAAGGAACTCCAACATGACGTTTTCCGGAAATTTGGATTATATCGAATGAAAAGATTTTTATCTTTCCGAACTCTGTTCTTATTTTTTACACTTCTATCTTTCGGAAATTGCGATTATTTACAGGACAGGCTCACACCTTCCGATAACAAATCATTAGCGGATCAAATTAAAGATTATATCATTTCTGCATATTTTGCGGAACAGAACCACGCATTATATAAATTTTCTACGGTCTTCCCGGATATGGCAGTGGGAAGCCTTTCTCCCCTGTATTTTCAAGATCCTTATTTTCAGCGAGATAATTCTAAAGCAAAAATCATACTTATCCATGGTTGGGACTTTGCGGAAAGGCAAACGGATCTTCCTACCGATTTTAATAAAAAAGTGGCAAACCTACTTGGCACTTGGAACCAAGGCCTCGCGTTCATCACTCAGACCACCGATCTACCCGGCGGTTATAGCAGTAGTGTGTATGATACAGTCGAAATTTATGTTTTTACGTATAGAACTTCCGATTATATTCAAGTGAACGGAAGAAGATTCATCGACTCTCTAAATGCAGCATTCACATCTTCCGACAAAGTGGTAGTTGTGGCTCACTCAATGGGAGGTCTTGTTTCGAGAGCGGCAGTCCAACATGCAAATAATACTAAGAATGTGATAGATCATATAGTCACTTTAGGAACTCCATATTACGGATCTCCGTATTCTTCACCTCAATACACGGGAGATTTAACCGCCATCGGAACAATTATTAAATTTATGACGGACACTCCCGGCGGACAAGGACTTGCGTATACCAACGGGATTAGTGCAGGCGTAGATCCAATCTCTCCTACGATTGTAGACGGAACGAACCAAGCATTTAACTTCTTCTTAGAAAGTATGATCGCAAATACTTCCAGAGACTCCATTACAACCGTTTACGGCGGGGATATGGGTGCTGGAAATTGCGGTGGTGCCGATCATGCAGGTACATATCAAGCTGCTTGTACAGTGATCACAAATGGGAATCCGGTGTTTGCTAGCTCAGACGGGATTGTACCTTTAGCTTCCGCATTGTTGAATAATAGGGCCGGAACAGAACACACTGTAACCGATATGGATCATTCCCAAATGTCATTTAGGAATGAAGGTGGAACAGGAGGCGGACTCACAAAAGTAAAAACACATTTTAATAATGTATTCGCTGAAGTGCTTACAATTGTGAACGGACTGTAAAAAACCGAAGGAAAGATCGATTCCTAAGTTCGAATTTTTTAAGTGCTGCGAGGTAACTTCTTGTGCATGTTGGAATTCCAACGCGTGTGGAGTCGACGGCCCCCGCCCGAACTTTGGGTGGCGGGGAGTGGCTCGTGGGAAGATTGCACATCCGCCTCTATATCAAAATATTCTTAAATTAGCAAGTCAGATTCGCATGTTCAATGAGAGGAATGTAGATTCTGAATTCCTCTTCACCTATTGATCTTCAGAGTCTGACCTTGATCCCCATTTCTCTCATATTTTCTTTTGTTTCTTGGATAGTAAATTCCCCAAAATGAAAAATGGATGCCGCAAGAACTGCGTCAGCCTTTCCTCTGAGTATCGCTTCCACCATATGTTCCGGATTTCCGGCACCACCGCTTGCTATAATAGGAATTTCTAAATTAGAAGAAAATAATTTTAGTAATTGGATATCGAATCCTTTTTTAGTCCCGTCCCTATCCATGGAAGTGAGCAATATTTCTCCTGCACCTCTATCCTGGGCTTCTTGTCCCCAGTCTAAGGCGTCTCTTCCCGTCTCTGTTCTTCCACCGTGCAGGAATACTTCGTATCTTTGTCTATCAGGATGAAATTTTACATCTACTGCGCATACGATACATTGGGAACCGTAAATTTCCGCGGCTGCTCGAAGTAGATCCGGATTTTGGAATGCGGCCGTATTTATGGAAACTTTGTCGGCGCCCTTTTCCAAAACCGCTTTCACATCGTCTAAGGTGCGAATTCCTCCGCCCACTGTGAATGGGATAAATATCCTTTCCGCAACTGCTTCTACTAAATGAATTAAGATGTCTCTTTTATCGCTGGAAGCAGTGATGTCTAAGAAACATAACTCGTCAGCGAGATTTTTTTCGTAAACCACGGCAGATTCGACAGGATCTCCCGCGTCTACCAGGTTTACAAAATTCACTCCTTTGACTACCCTACCGTCTTTTATATCCAGGCAGGGAATAATTCTCGCGGTAAGTTCACTCATTTGATCTTTTCGGGCAATTCTACTTTAGAAGCCCAGTCGGAGATCATTTTAGCAAAACCGAATATTTTATTTTCATGTAAAGCAGGAGCGGTGATCTGTAAACCGATCGGAAGTCCTTTTGAATCCGTACCGATAGGGACAGACATAGCAGGAACTCCGGCCAAGTTCACGGAAGTTGTAAGAATATCCGCCTTATACATTTGGATCGGATCGGAAGTTTTTTCACCCACTTTGAAAGCAGTCGTAGGAGAAGTAGGCTGAAGGATCAGATCCACTTTCGAAAAATAACCTTCGTATTCTTTTTTGATCAAAACTCTGGCTTTCTGAGCTCTTCCATAATACGCATCGTAGTATCCGGCGGATAGGGAGAATGTTCCGAGTAAAATCCTTCTCTGGACTTCTTTTCCAAAACCTTCGCTTCTAGTTGTGACGTATAGATCTTCCAGTTTACCGTTCGGGTCCTTTCTTTGTCCGAAACGGATCCCATCGAATCTGGAAAGATTGGAAGAACATTCCGCTGTTGCGATGATATAATAGATAGGAATGGAATTGGAAAGAAGAGAAAAATCCAGCTCTACAAGCTGAGCTCCCTTGGACTCCAACTCCGACAAAAGAGATTCGTAAGCCTTTGCAACATCCGGCTCAATCTCAGAAGTTATCTTCATCTTACCTATTTTCAATTCTTTCCAAGGAAGTTCTTTCACATTAGAAGGATCGAATGCTGGAATATTTTTAGAAGTAGCGTCCCGCTGATCTTTTCCGGAAATCACAGAATATACATCGATGATCCCGTCTATGTCCTTTGACAAAGGACCGATCTGATCTAAGCTAGATGCATAAGCTACAAGCCCATATCTGGAAACTGTTCCATAAGTCGGTTTTAAACCGTAGATCCCGCAAAGTGATGCAGGCTGTCTAACGGATCCACCGGTATCCGAACCCAATGCTACCGGAACGAAGGAAGCCGCAACGGCAGCAGCAGACCCGCCGGAAGATCCCCCAGGGATCCTTGTTGTATCGAAAGGATTTTTAGTAATTTGATACGCGGAGTTTTCCGTGGAGGAACCCATCGCAAACTCGTCCATATTGGCCCTTGGAATGAGAACAAACCCTTTTGCTAAAAGTTTTTCGATCGCAGTCGCATGAAAAGGAGAGCGATAGTTTTCCAAAATTTTAGAAGCACAAGAAGTGATCGTGTTCTCTATACAGATATTGTCCTTCACTCCGATCGGAATACCGTCGAATTCGGAAAGAGGTTTACCTAATTTTCTTCTTTCGGTGCTTTCCGCTGCGGCCTTCAAGATACTTTCTTTTTCCCAAGAAAGAAATGCCTTAATTTTAGAGTCTTCCGCTTCTATACGAGCGACAAGAGACTCGATCAATTCCATAGGAGTAAATTCCCCGGAATTTAAACCTTTTTTAATATCGGAATATTTTAATTTCCAAAGTTCTTTCATGTTTCGATCACCTTTGGGACCACGAAGTATCCGTTTTGGAAACTCGGCGCGAAGGATTCTATCTGAGAGCGGCTTAGGCCCTCTTGCGCTTTATCTACACGAAGAGAATTTCCTTCGTTCGGATATAAGTCCTCGTCGGATACGGAACTCACATTTAACTCAGTGATCGTATCCACATAATTCAGCACCTTATTAAAATCCGTAAGGAAGTTTTGGATATCCTTCGGATCTATTTTGAGCCTAGATAACTCTGCGATTTTTTGAAGGGATTCTTCGTTTAGGTTCACGGCCTTCGTTCTCCTTTTTTTCCCTTAATAGGCATTTTTATCCATCACACCTTTTAAAGGTGTGAGAAGGATGATTTTAATATCCAACCAAAGAGACCAGTTTTCTATATAGTAGATATCTGCATCGATCCTTTCATCGATGGAAGTGTCTCCTCTCAGACCTTTGACTTGCGCAAGACCGGTAATACCTGCTTTAACCGCATGCCTTCTCATATAATGCCTATGATCCGTTTTGAATTTTTCGACAAAATGAGGTCTTTCGGGTCTTGGACCCACTACAGACATATCTCCTAAAAGCACATTAAAAAACTGAGGTATTTCGTCAAGGGAGGTCTTGCGCAGTATCTTACCAATCCCGGTCACCCGTGGATCATTTTGGACCGTCCATGTAGTCTCGGATTGTGACTTGGTTTGAACGACCATACTTCTGAACTTGATCATCTTAAAACTTTTATTGTCTAAGCCGACCCTCTCCTGATAATAAAAGACGGGGCCTTTTGAGCTTAATTTGATGAGAAGAGCAATGATCAAAAATACGGGTGAAAAAAGTATAATAAAGAAAAGAGAAAATAGAATATCGAAACTTCTTTTGATGAACCGATTATAACCTAATCGTACGGGAATGTTTCGAATAGAAATGACCGGAAGACCGTCCATCTCATCCACTCTTCCCTTTGCCTTGATAAACTCTTGGAAACCGGGAATTACTTTTAAATCGATACCTTCCGTATCGCAAGCATCCAATACCGCTTCCAGACAATCCCCTTCCGCATTATTCAATGCATAGACAACTAGGTCCGGTTTAACCTCGGATAAAACCTTTTCTATCTTATCGGTTTTTCCGACTAACTTCATATCCTTTCGAATGGCCTTCGTGTTTCCGGAACTTACATAACCGACGATTTGATATCCATAGATCTGATGCCTTTGTACAGAATCAGCAAAACGTAGCGCAGTTTCTCTAGTTCCAATCACAAGAACCCTGCGTAAATTGTAACCTTTACTTCTAAGATATCGTAAGAATTGGCGGGCGAGAAGGTGAAGAAGCCCGATAGAAAAAATATTGGTCCCGGCAAAAACTAAAATGAAAGAACGAGAAAATCTTTCGCTACCGAAATCCCCTCGGAAGAAGAATAACATAGACAATACGAATAGTAAATTTAAGAACACACCCCCGAAGATCGCTAGGAACTCATCCAAAAAGGAGAGTCCACGTCTCGGATGATACAGATCTATAAATAAAAAAACGATTACTTGAGAAACGGAAAGAACGGAACCCAATATAAAATAACTTTCCAGATCTATATAAGATCTATCCACTCCCGTTGGATCTCCAACATAGAAACGGAGAAGGAATGCAAATACACAACTTCCCAAGGAGAAAATCAGGTCCAAGAAGACGAATAATAATTTAAAAGTTTGGCTTCTCTCTTTCAACATATTATTCCGACTCGACTCCTTCCGTATAACCTGCCCTAAACGGACGTTTTCTAAACCTGAATAGACGTATTCTGGAAAGCTGGGAAGAATCTTCCTGACCCAAACTGAAATCCGTTAAAGATATGGAAAAAAATATGGATTGATCATAGAAAGTCACCTGACTCGCTCCGGTTGTACCGCCAGGCACGGACCTTAGATCACTACTTAGACCCAATCTAAAATTCATTGTATGCAGATTGTATTTTAAGACTGCCATCGCACGATTGACGTTCATAGCGGTTGTTTGTCTCGCTTGGGTACCGTTTATTCCGGAACCGTTGATAATATCCTGACCTAAATTTGTAGGATTCATATTCATAGAAGTGAACGGCGAAGTAGGGTCAGTATTCAAAATATATCGTTGATAATAATAATTATCGGTTTGATTTGTATATCTCCAAGGTTCCGTGACTCTAGAATCTATCTCCGCCTCAAACCCGAATTCTCTAGTAATATCTATACTTGCCTTGGCGTAGATCCTATAATTATCCATCATAGAAGCGTAATAGATATGGTACCATGTCCCACCTACTTCCAATTCACGGATATATCTTAGGAAAGGAAGGCGAAATCCCCCCATCTTATAAGAAAGAGTGAAATTATTGGACAAAGGACGATGCAAAGGAGTATGATACACAAAATCGTTATTAAAGAACAAGCCGGTGTAAAAACTTCTTTTTCTTTCCAAAAGAGTTCTCTTTCTTTTGCTGAATCCTTCCAAGAAATCGATGTATCCTGCAAAACGAAAAACGGTATAATACCACCTTTCCTGACTTGTAGGCTGAGGTTGGTATTCGTCCGAAAATGTCCGAAGGTCTCTTATCGTCCTTAGAGAGATTTCAAAATTTTCCAAAGCATAACTTTCTAAAGAAAATTCCATCTCATGTTGTCGGTTTTTCATGAGAATTGGATCTTGTAAGTCCGGCTTCTCCGCTTCTAACTTACGATACGTAGTATTAAAGAATAGGATCGGAGCACCGATTCTTAGATTGGTATTTGTCCTGAAATATTGGTAACTGTCCCTGGCTAAACTTCTTTCCAAGGAAGTAAAATTCGTGGAAACGGTATCGGTATTTCCCGCCGGCAACTGAGCGGATTGTTTTTTAGCTCCATAATAAACACTCGGGGCCAAGGACACATAACTTCCAAAGTTCATAGACGTCCTAAAACCGGTTTCCCCCTGTAAATAGTTCTGGGTCCTGAGAAGATTTTCCCTATAATCTCCGTTCGGATTTTCGTAATTTCCATCGGAAGTAGGAATCTTCAATTTTTCCTGCGTCGGAACTCCGTAAAATCTCATCAATGTATTCGTTAAATACACATCCCAATACACGGGAGTCTCAAAATAAGGAAGCCTTGTAATCTCGGAACTATTCTTGATCGTAACGGATGGAAGAACGTCCACCGTAGGAAAATAGCCGGATTTGTTCAAAGGAGAAAGGTTATAGAAGAGCATATTTCTCTTCATATTGATATTTACCGAAAGATCTCCCCTATTCTCGGTATAGTCCAATTTCCATTCCAAATTATTGCGAATATAACCGTAACGAACGTCTCGAAAAGTATACAATGACTGCAAACTATTGCTTGGCTGGTATCTATTTCCGTATTCGTATTCGAATAAACGGTTCGTAAAATTCTCATATTGAACGGATAAGTTTCTAGTAACGTCCTTCTCCGTGTTATTCATTTTAGAATTTAAGAATATTCGACCCTTCCACCATGGATCTTTATCTTCTCCTATATTCGGGATATTGGTTCCCCAATAATTCCCCTTATCCACCTGGTTTGTGACTGCGCTTGTGCCGAGACCGTAATTGGCAAATCTATCCTCGAAACCGGAAGTGATCTGGTAAGCTTTATGGTTTGCATAACCGATATCTATTAAATAGTTGAGATGTGTGCTTTGCTTCCACATCTCCATTTGAAAGGCTTGCCCCGTTTTTTCATAAAAGTCCGCTCGGAATTTATATCCCATAGGAGTCCAGGACCAAGTTGGGATCGTAGACCATTGTAAAGAGTTCTGAATGAATAATCCTTGGGTATTATTTTTACCCGCTTGAGTAGTCCAACCGTTGCCTAAATTATTATTATAGAAGAATGGAAGCCAGAATACAGTAGTACCTCCGACTTGGAATTTAACGTTAGTTCCTATAACCGTCCGATCCTGGTATAGCACCACCTTATCCACTTTAAAAGAATAATGAGGCTTCTCCGCGTTACATGATGTGAAGTATCCCATTTCCAACATGTAACGTTTATCATCTAATTTTTTTACCTTCTCCCCGAAAAAGTAGGCGGGAGCAACCGTTCCTTTGGTATTATAGACCACACCCTTATCCAATCTATAGTCATAAATGAATTTATCTCCGGTGATCTTTGCCCTTCCATCCTCGTATTTGATCCCGCCTTCCGCATAGACCTCTTGGCGGTCCGAATCCACGGAAATTGTCTCCGCTTCCAAACTTCCGCTCTTCAATTTAATACGAACCCGACCTCGTAAGACCAAAACCCCGCCCTTGGTCTGATCCACTCGCATAAGTTCGCCTTCTGCGGCGTTTTCGATTACCATAGGTAGATCTTTTTTAGCAGTTCCGGCTAACGCGGAAAAATCGGGCTTATTGTCTTCCTTTTCCCCTAAAGCGGCTTTTAATCTTTTACGTCTGGTATAGATCGAACCTTCCCTGGAAAGACCTAGGTTTTCCAACTGCTCGTCGACTTCCCTTTCACTTAGGACTTCGATGGATCTATTTAAAAGGCGGTTTCTAGTCTTAACGACTGATCTTTGGGTATCGTCTTCCGAGTTCGTATCACCCGCCTGCCCCCTAGGGCCTAGGTCGACCGGTTGCCCCCATATTAGGTTAGGCAAAAAAAGTAAAAATAGACAATTTCGGATCCAGGGGCGCATTCCGATCTAAGCCACACTATCGTGTTGGGTCAGCCCTGCATCACTATTTTATAGAAGGTAAGCACTGAGATCCCAAGAAGTATCCGATACCAACCGAACCCGTTAAAGGAATGAGTCCGCAAATATCTTAAAAACCATTTGATCACTAAAAAACAAAGTAGGAAGGAAAGAACAAAACCCAAGCTTAGGATCGGGAGATTCTCCCAATTTAACACCGCCCTATGTTTGAATAATTTATAGGCACCCGCTAAGAACAAAACCGGAACCGCTACGAAGAAGGAAAACTCCGCGGAACTTCTGGTATCCTTTCCTAAAAATCTGGCGGTAACGATAGTCGCTCCGGATCTAGAAACACCCGGTATCAAAGCTAAACATTGGAAGATACCGATCACTACTGCGTCCTGTATCCCGATAGGCTCGCTTGTTTTTATCTTTTCTCTTTTTTTGAACCAAAACTCTGAGGCTAAGATCAGGATTCCTCCTATAAACCAAGCCCATCCTAAAATCGCCAAGATGTCTTCTCTACCCTTAATCTTATCCAAAAACCCTCTGAACAAGAATCCCGCAGCCATAATCGGTAAAAATCCGATCGTAACTTTGGTTAAAAAAAGGAATCCTTCCTTGTTATCTTCTTTGCGGAGAAGGTAACGTACTGCCAATCTTCCCTGTTCTAAAAACTTCACACGGTATATAACAAGAACCGAAAGGATAGCACCACTCTGGATGAATATATCGAATAAGTCGTCGAAATCCGCTCCCTCCGAAAAAGGATAGAAGTTCGAGAATAAGAAAAGGTGCCCTGTGGAGGACACCGGTAAAAATTCCGTAATCGCTTCAATTACGCTACGGAAGATTGCGTTTAGATATGAATTCAAATCGTTGAAAAAATTCTTTTTTACTTAGTAGATTCCGGCGCCGGCGTAGGATTACTAGCCTCCGGTGCCTTGGTCTCCTCAGCCTTAGAACCTTCTTCCTTGTTCAGTTCAGGAAAGCTGAACTCTTTATCCAGATATTTTTCCAGATCGAACTTATCGTTATGTTTGATCGCGACAGTTTCCTTAATTCTATCCAGAACGGACTTGTAAACTTCTTCGGATTTTCTTCCCTTGATCTGAGCTCTTGCAGCATCGTAACATTGTTCCAAAGTTAAGGACTCTGCTTGTTTGTATTTAGCACGAAGTTCTTGGCAACCTTCGTTCAATTCCTGCTCGGTGATCTTAATTCTGGACTCGATCTGCTCGGCTATATACATTCCGTAGATCAACTGCATCTCTTGGAACTTTAAGATTTCTTTAATATCGGATCTTTTGCTGAAACCACTTTTGTCTGCGGCGGCTTTTACTACCATCATCTCGTGATAACGATCGAAAAACTTTCTTTTTCTGAACTCGTTCCTAAGCTGCAGAAAGCTTTGTGGAACTTTACTTTCTTCTTCGGTCAAAAATTTGATTACGTTCTTTTTTTCGATATTTTGAGTGCGGCTTAAAGTATCCAATGCGGTGTCAAAAGCGCTTTCAAAACCTGCAGTAGTGATCTTATTACCGTCGATGGACTCGATGACAGGAGTCCCGTCCCCGCAATATGCGAAAGAGAAAAAAGATAAGAGTAAAGTGAGGGAGAAATATAGCCGTTTCATCTGTGTTGGAATTCCTACGCAAAAAATAGGAGAACCGGGCCTGGCGTCCATTACTTTTTGTCTGGCAACATTTCCGTTAAGAAGTAAACAAGTTTCACAAGTTTGTCCTTTTGGTTGGCTTTCCCGGGAACATATATAAGAACATTCGGTTCTCTAGGATTCATAGTAAGACCCATCCGCGCGGAAATCAAGTTTACGATTTTGTCATAACTGCCGAGGAAATGTGTTCCTAATTTTAGGCGGATTTCCTCCCCTAACTCGGATACGGATTCGAAACCTAAAACCGAAGCGAGGGTACGGATTTTTTCCAACATAAGAAAAGTTTTTGCCTCTTCCGGAGGTTCACCGAAACGGTCGGTCATTTCCCTGGTGACTTCTTCAATTTCATCCAGATCTCTTGCGCCTTCAAATCGTTTATAAAATTCTATTTTCTGTCTTGTGTCCGGAATGTACGACTCAGGAATGAAGAAGTTGGAATCCAAATTGATAGCGGTCCGCACTTCGATCTTAACTTCTTCTCCTTTGATCCTCGCAATTGCTTCTTCCAACATCTGCACATACAGATCGAAGCCCACTTCCATAATATCGCCGGACTGTTCTTTGCCTAAAAGGTTTCCCGCACCTCGGATCTCCAAGTCTCTCATTGCGACCTTGAATCCGGAACCGAGTTCTTGGTATTCGTAGATCGTGTTCAGACGTTTTTCCGCATCTTCCGTCACCACTCTATCCTTAGGAAGAAGAAGGTAGGCGAATGCTTTTCTGTCGCTTCTTCCCACTCTGCCTCGGATCTGATACAATTGGGAAAGTCCGAACAGATCCGCTCTTTTTACGATCAGAGTATTCACATTCGGGATATCTATTCCGGATTCAATAATGGTAGTTGTGACCAAAATATCGAATTTACGAGCGTAAAAATCCACGAGAGTTTCTTCGATCTCATCCTCGGTCATTTGTCCGTGAAGCACCCCGATGGAAGCCTCCGGCACGATCTCGTTTAATTTTTTAGTCTCTTGTTCGATGGATTCTACTCTATTATAAAGATAGAATACTTGTCCCTCTCTGGCAAGTTCCGTGCGGATCGCATCTCTTAAGACATCCTCGTCCTCTTCGATCACATAGGTTTCCACACTTTGTCTGTTTTTAGGAGGGGTCGCTATGATAGAAAGTTCCCGGATCCCGGTTAAAGCCATATGAAGAGTTCGGGGTATCGGAGTCGCGGTCAAGGTCAGAACATCCACAAGATTTTTAATTTTCTTAATGGATTCCTTATGGTTCACTCCGAACCTTTGTTCTTCGTCTATGATTAGAAGTCCCAGATTTTTAGGTTGGACGGAATTTGCAAGGACCGCATGGGTTCCTATCAGCATATCCACTTTTCCGGAGGAAAAACGTTTCAGAACATCACGAGTTTCCGCAGCAGTCCTAAGCCGAGAGACTAATTCCACAGTGATCGGATAGTTCTCGAATCTTTTCTTCATATTATTATAATGTTGTAAAGCGAGGATCGTGGTAGGTGCAAGCATCAGGATCTGTTTGCCTGCCATTGCCACCTTGAATGCCGCCCGGATGGCAACTTCCGTTTTTCCGTAACCCACATCTCCGCAGATCAATCGATCCATAGGTCTTGCGGACTCTAGATCTTTTTTAACGGCTTCTATCGCTTCTATTTGATCCGGAGTTTCCTCGTATTCGAATTCCGCTTCGAACTCCTCCTGGTAGATCGTATCCGGAGGGAAAGCATATCCCTGAAGTTTGATCCTGTTGGAATACATATGAACCAGATCTTCCGCGAGACCCTCGACCGCTTTTTGAACACGATCTTTTGTTTTTTTCCAGGTGCTTTTCCCTAAACTATCTAGTCTTGGCCTTTCGGTTCCGCCTACGAATCTTTGGACGAGAGAGATCTGGTCCAAAGGAACGAATAACGTGTCACCGCCGTAATATTCTAATTTTAAAAAATCCCTCTCTTTTCCGCCGGCATTGACCCTTTCTATTTTGAGGAATTTTCCGACTCCATGATTTACATGCACCACGAAGTCCCCTTCCTTCAGATCCAGGAAACTTTGGATGGCCTTGCTACTTTGTTTTTTGAATCTTGTCTTACGTTTGTATTCCCTACCGAATACGTCGTTCTCCGATAAGAACAGAAGTTTCTCCTCTTCCCATACAAAACCGTTCCGTATTTCGGAAACTGCAAGATAGACTTCTTCCTTGGATTTATTAGGAAGAAGGATCGGCTCGGGCTCGGTTGCTTCCGGATTTAATAAACGAATTCCTTCCGATTCAAAAAGTCCTAAAAGTCTTTGTGTTTGGGCCTCGAATGAAGAAGTAAGAATGATCCTCCACCCGCCTTCCGTTTTTAATTCCCCGATTTTTTCCCGGACCTCTCTGATCTTCCCCTTAAAAGAAGGTGCCTGATGTAAAGGACAAACCAGATCTTCCGGTTTACCTGGTGGAAGTTGAGTAAATTTAATACCGCTTACATTTTCTAAAAGTTCGGATTCTTCCTTATCTCTTAAAAGAAAAGAAGGAGGAGCACATAAGATCTCTTTACTTCTTTTTTCGTAAAGTGCATCGTATTCTCTCAAAAGATGGGAATATCTTTCTTTTACTCCGTTCGGATCGGGAAAGATCAATCCGGGTTTTGATTTAAAAAAAGATAATATTCCCTTATTCTCCCGGACCATAGGAATAAGTTCCTCGTAATAGGTCCCGCCTGAATCGTCCGGGATCTCAGGTAAATGCAAAGACTTATCCGCATTCGTAATAAGATTTCGATATTGTTCTTTTTGGGAATCCGTTAGAATAAACTCGTCTGCAGGAAGTAAAAACGCCTCTTCCAAATTTTCCAACGACCTTTGCGTTTCCGGATCGAATGTGCGAATGGATTCCACCTCGTCCCCGAAAAAATCGATCCGGATCGGATCCGCGGAAAAGGAGGAAAACACATCCAGGATCCCGCCCTTCAAACTGAACTCGCCGAATGCCTGGCACATGTCCACTCGATGATAGCCTAAACGGACAAGTTCTCTCATTAAGTTTTCGGGTTCGATCTCTTGGTTTATTTTTACCGACAAGGATCTTTCTTTCAGAGCGGAAGCTTCCGGAAGAGTTTTTAAAAAACCGGAAACGGACGTGAATACTAAAACTTTTTCCCCCGACAATATACGAGCGAGAGCCTGTATCCTCTCTCTTTTCATTTCCTGAGGATAACGCATGTATTCGTAAGGTAAAACTTCCTGGCCCGGAAGATAACAAACCTGATCCGGCTCTAGATAACTTAAACTTTCTCTAAATAAAAACTCGGATTCGGTATTTGTAGGAGAGATTACGATCTTAGAATTCTTTTGAGACTGGAAAATAACGGAAGAAAGAAGAGAATGCACCGAACCAGGAACGGAAGAAACTTTAATATTCTCCTTTGCGGAAGAAAAAAGATCTTCCAAAGATTTTTTCCAATCGCCCTGAATGGAAACCGATTTAGCCATATTCTATTAAGATACCTTAACGGTTAAATTATCGATCAATCTAACCTGACCCAAAAAGGCGGCAACGGCAAGAAGCACTTCCCCTTTTAGAATAGGAAGTTCTTCTAATGTATTTGCGTCCAAAACTTCCAAATAATCCGTTTGTATTTTAGAAGAAGAATCCAGAACATCCCTCATAACAGTCAGAACTTCGGAAGGATCTTTTTCTCCCTGTTTGATCAGGCTCTCTCCCAAACGTAATGCGCGGATGAGTAATAACGCTTCTTCTTTTTCCGAATCGATCAAACGTGCATTTCTAGAACTTAATGCCAAACCTTCCGCAGAGCGAACCGTATCCACTCCAATAATCTCCATTGGAAAACCGAGGGCTTTTACAAAATCTTTTACGATCAAATATTGCTGGTAGTCCTTCTTACCGAAATAAGAACGATCCGCAGGAATTGTATGGAATAAACGGGAAAGTACCAGAAGTACACCTTCAAAATGACCGGGTCGAGTTGTCGCATCCAGATTTTTCATCAAATGAGGAATGCGTAATTCGACTTTCGGAATTCCGCCCGGATACATGGTATCCTTGTCCGGCAAATAAACAAGATCGACTCCGGATGATTTACAAATTTCTAAATCACCTTCGGTATTGACCGGATATTTTACATAATCTTCCGGATCGTTAAATTGTGCGGGATTTACAAAAATAGAAACGACTGTTTTGGAATTTTCGCCGGAAGAGCGGACGAATAGATTCGCATGCCCCTCATGTAAAAAACCCATGGTAGGAGCATAACCCACGGAAAGTTTTTCGGACTTCCAGGAGAGTATTTGGTCTCTGACCTCGTTTGGATCTTTGGATACGATCATGGTTTGCCGTTTTGAGAAAGTCTTACCTTCACTGAATTTCCATGTTCCTCATCCAAACCTTCGAATTCGGAGAGGGCTTTTACATACGGATATAAACTTTCCAAAGAGTCCCTAGTCACTTCCTGATAGGTCACTCTTTTTAAAAACGTAAGAACTCCTAAGGAAGAAAAGATCCTACTCCCCCCTGCCGTCGGAAGGATATGATTTGTGCCGCTGATATAATCCCCCATAGCCACAGGAGAATAAGGGCCCAAGAAGACGGAACCGGCATGTTTGACCTTTTTGAATAATTCCCGATAATTTCTGGTTTGGATCTCCAAATGTTCCGGAGCATATAAATTGGAGAAGTTTACACATTCCTCTAAATTCGAAAAAACTAATATCCAACTTTCGTTCTCTATAGAGGCTCTTTTGATAGATTCCCTTTTCGGTCTTTCTTTTAATGCCTTATCGATTTCTTCCGAAACTTTTTTGGCAAATTCCATGGAATCGGTACATAGTATAGCCGCCGAATCTTCTCCATGTTCTGCTTGGGATAGTAGATCTGCCGCTACCCAATTCGGATTTGCGAAAATATCCGCGATCACAAGAACTTCACTCGGACCTGCAGGACTATCGATCCCAATCACACCTTGTCCGCTCAACAGAACTTTAGCAGCGGTCACATATTTGTTGCCAGGCCCGATCACAAATTCGGAACGAGGAATGGTTTCGGTCCCGTACGAGGCGGCTGCAATTCCTTGGGCGCCGCCTACGGTTACGATCGCGTCGGCACCGGCAATTTTAGCGGCAGCATACAATCCGTCCGGAATCCCTTCTTTTTGGGGAGGTGTGACGATCTGAATATGTTTTACACCGGCGATCTTTGCAGGGATGACTCCCATCAGAATGGTGGAAGGATATAATGCTTTTCCACCGGGAGCGTATACGGTCACCGACTCGATTGGAGTATAACGAATTCCTAATGTATTTCCGGAGACATTCACATCCAGGTCGGCAGGTATTTGGGCCTTATGGAATGTTTCAATATTCTCCTTAGCTTTTTCCAATGCGGAAACCAACTCCGGGTCCGCTTTTCCTTTCCATTCTGAAACAGGATATACCAATTTTTCAGGTTTTAACCCGTCGAATTTTTGGGTGAGCTCATAGACTGCCTTATCCCCGCCCACTCTCACCTGATCCAAAATGGGACGTACCAGGGCCAAAGTATCGTTTAAGTCCTGCTTTGCTCTCTGGAGAATGGGTTCTAAGGAAAAATCCAACCCTACTTCCCTGATACGAATGCTCATACGGACATTTTTTTTCTTTGCCCGGACTTAGCATCCCGAAAATCCTGGGAACTCCTGAACATATATGAAAGTTTTCTGTCTGAACTGCAATGGAATCCGATCCGCCTGGGGCAAAGGCCTTGGGGATGTCATCACCACCGAAAAACCAGATTTTGTCTGCTTCCAAGAAACAAAAGCACAACCGGACCAACTCAGTTCTGAAATTTGGGAAAAACTGGGATACAAGGCATACTTCCATTCTGCGGAAAAGAAGGGATATTCCGGAGTTTCCCTTTGGACGAAACAGGAACCTAAAAAAGTAACGTATGGACTAGGCCTCGATGAATTTGATAAAGAAGGAAGAAGTGTCCTAGCGGAATTCGATTCCTACGCCATCTGGACCGTTTACTTTCCATCCGGAACCACGGGTGATGTGAGACAAGCTGCGAAGATGAGATTCTTGGATGAATTCCTAAAAATTTCCGCAAAGTTAAAAAAGAAACATTCTAACCTGATCCTTTGCGGGGATGTGAATATCGCTCATACCGAAATGGATATACACGATCCGAAAGGAAATGCAAAAAATAGCGGCTTTCTTCCGGAAGAAAGGGCCTGGGTGACTAAATTTCTTTCCACGGGTTGGGTGGACAGTTTTAGGGAATTATATCCGAGTAAGCAGGAATACACTTGGTGGACATTTCGAGCGGGAGCAAGAGGGAATAACAAAGGATGGAGAATCGATTACTTTTTCGTGACTCCGGAACTCAAATCCAAACTGAAAAACCTTACAGTCAAAAAAGATCCGATCCTTTCCGATCATGCAGCGATGATCTTAGAAGTGGATCTTCCTAAAAAATAAGGATCACTTTTTTTTAGGAAGAGTTAGATCTATCTTTGGAAGATTTTTCTTTAAAAATTCTGAAAGTTCCGATTCGAATACCAAAACAGTATCCGTGATCCTTTCGGAAGATTTAGATTTCACAACTCTCTTATCCAAAAGTTTTCCAGAAAACAATAAGGGTTCCTTCCAAAACGGAACGCGGATCTCGATCACAGCGTCGCTACCCTCAGGATCGGGATGAAAACGATCTAAGGTAAAGCTAAGCGCCGTGCCTTCGATGCCCTCCCAAGTTGCTTGGAAGTCCCCGGAAGAAGAATGCACCTGCACCGGAACCTTCACGGTTTCAAAAAACCTGTTTTTGAATTCCTGTACTATTTTATCCAATATAACCATTTCTATCTCTATATATCGTTTAGTAAGTTATAAGACTTAGTGCGATGCAAACAAATTTCCAATTTTGGAAAAAAAATGCAGGAGATTCATTACAATTCGGGAAAAAAAGAGGAAATAAGACCCCAATCCGGCCTAAACCCAAGGGTTTATTCTTTATAGACAGTACTTCTATTTCGTCCGCCTTCTTTGGATTTATAGAGAGCCTTATCCGCCTCTTCTAAAAACTTTTTACTTTCTTTATCTTTTCCGGACATACGAGTGCTGATCCCGATACTTACGGACACGAACTCGGAAGTTGGGGAACCTTCATGGGGGATCTTCAATTCTTGCACGCGAGTCCGAATATTTTCAGCAACGATAAGAGCCTTTTCAGAATCCGTTTCCGGCAAGATCACGGCAAACTCTTCTCCGCCGTAACGAGCAGGAAAATCTCCCGCTCGCCTCGCAGTATTTTTTAGGACCCCCGCAACCTGACGAATACATTCATCACCCGCTTGGTGGCCGTAGGTATCGTTAAACTTTTTAAAATAATCTATATCCAGTAAAAGTAACGAGATAGGTTTTTCGGAACGGCAGGCTCTTTTCCACTCGACTTCCAATATCTCGTCAAAAAATCTTCTGTTCCAAATTCCGGAAAGACCATCCGTCCTAGAAACCCTGAGCAAAGTTTGGTACGCTTCCGAAAGTTTATCCGTGATCTCTTCCAGATCTCTTTCTCGTTGTTTTCTTTGAAGCATCTCATGCCGAAGTCTCAGAGTAGAACGGACCCTTGCTCTAAGCTCATGAGCATCAAAAGGTTTCGTAACGTAATCGATTGCACCTAATTCAAATGCTGATTCTAAAGTTTGGGTATCGTGGATCGCAGTGATGATAATAACGGGTAGATCCGAAAATTCTTCTTTAGAACCTAAGCTGCGAAGAATGTCCAAGCCGTTCATTCCTCCCGGAAGAAGAATGTCTAAAAGCAAAAGTGAGATCTCTTTTTTGTTTTCCGGGTTTCCTTGCAGACCTAACCATTCCAATGCGGTCTCAGGAGATTGAGTGGAAATCACATTTCCGTATCCTGCTTTTTTAAGGATCCTCTCCACCAAAAAGCAGTTTTCGGGAGCATCGTCCAGAATAAGAATTGTATCCGATTCTCCGATCGCTGCAAATAAGTCGCTTTTTTCTTTCGCGGGTCCGAACATTTTAACCGGTTTAATTCATCCGACGAGTCATTTCAGTTTGAGCAACTTTAGCGGGAAGAATTTTCCAAACCTATTCCAAAAGTTCCGAAAAGAAAGCGGTTTTTTTTGCGGATTTCAACCTATTTTAGGCGACGAAAACCGGATTCTTAGATAATTTAGAGAGCCAAGGGAGGTTCCTTTGGAACAGAAAATATCTAGAAAACAAATCCTTGGCTTGGGCGCAACAACTATGGCCTTACTCGCAAGTTCTTCCATGTTAGGACATGACCACGGCGATAAAAAAACTTCTAAAAAGAAGAAGGCCGAAAAAATTTCCGTTCCCGGCTCCGCGATCGAAGCTTCCTCCGCCTGTATATTAAAAGGTAGAGTCTGCATCAATATGTGTGTGGATATGCTGGCTGAAGGCCATAAAGAAATGGCGGATTGCCTCAGATCGGTCGAAGAGACCGTTGCGTTATGCGATGCGTTTGTTGTGTTGTCTTCTTTGGGTTCCTCTTCTACCAAAAAATTAGCGTCTATCTGTTTGGAGTCCTGTGAAAGATGTGCCGCTCAATGTGATAAACACGCGGATCACCACGATGAATGTAAATCATGTTCGGAAGCTTGCAAGGCTTGTATTTCCGAATTCAAAAAACTACTGGCCGCTTAATACGCAAACTCGATCTGGAATCGGGTTCCCGGAGCTGCAGTATTGATGTCCAATTTTGCCTTCAACTGTTTGGATAAGATCCGTATCAATTGTAATCCTAAGGTTTCTTTGGCTTCTATCTGTGGATAATCCGGGATCCCCTTTCCATCGTCCCCCACTTCCAAATAGAAAATCCCATTTCGGGATTTCGCTGTAATATAAAACTGTCCCTGTTTTTTTTCAGAATAGGCATACTTAATGGAATTTGTAGCGATCTCATTGATTATCATTCCGATGGGAAGCGCCTTTTCGACTGCTAAACTTAAGTTCCCTACGTCAACGATCCTACCGATCTCCGAACCTATCCCGTATACATTCCAAAGATTATCCAATAACTTATCCACATAAGAACCGAGACCGATCTCTGCCAGGTTTTTGGAATTATAAAGTTCATTATGAACCAAGGACATGGAGTATATCCTACTCTCCGTATCCCTAAGTTCCCTGGTGACTTCCTTGTTCTTAGCATAATTTGCCTGCAAATTTAGAAGACTCGCCATGATCTGTAGATTATTTTTGACCCTATGATGGATCTCCTGAAGAAGCGCTTCCTTATCTCTCAGAGATTGTATTAGATTATCTTCCGACTGTTTCCATTTTGTCATGTCCACAAGGATCGCGAGAACAGATTCTTTTCCCTCTAATCGGAATTTATAGGAAGTGATCTCCATTAGGAGTGGAGTTCCCTCCTTGGATCTATGAATATGTGTTTCCGGAATATTTTTACCGTTATGCAAGGCGAGATACTGTCTTTGTTCACCGGAAGAAGTACCCATAAATAGATCCGAAAATTTCATACGAAGTAGTTCTTCCCGATCAAATCCGTAAATTCTTTCCGCTTCCTGGTTTAGATCCAAAATACTTTCACAATCATAACTGTATAAAACGATTGGATGCGGATTATGTTCGAAGATCAGTCTGTATTTTTTTTCATTCTCTTTAATGAGGAATGCCTGCTCTTCCAGCTTGGTCAACATGTCCTGTCTTTCGATCGCGTATATGATGGATCTAAAAAGAAGATAAGAATCGAATTTTCCCTTAATGAGATAATCCTGACCTCCCGATTGTAATGCCTCCATGGCGACAGTTTCGTCTTGGGTCCCGGAACAGATCACGATAGGAATCTTTGGAAAGGATTTTTTAATAGCCTCGAAACCGTCTAAACCAAAACTATCAGGCAGGGTAAGATCCAGAAGAATACAATCTATCTCTTCTCCCGATTCATTTAGTATCTCCAATGCGTCCGCCACTGTCGGAGAATGTTTCAAACGAATTCCGGAAGGATCCGCTTCTTTTAAGAAAATTTCGAACAAACGAGAATCGTCTTCGTTGTCCTCCACTATTAATATTTGTTTCATCCTGACGGACATAACTTTTGCATTCATCTCGGAGGCAACCTTGAAGTTTTGAACCAATAGATACGTAATGTATCCATTGCTTCCAAAAAATTATCGTATTCCACCGGTTTCTGTATATATGAGTTCGCATGTAAATTGTATGTGGCAATAATGTCCCTTTCCGATCCTGAAGTAGTCAAAACGACAACGGGTATACTTTTATATTCAGGATCCGATTTGAGTTCTTCCAAAACTTCCAAGCCGTTCTTTTTAGGAAGGTTCAGATCTAGTAGGATGAGATCTGGGCGTTTTGCTCCCACGAAATCCCCCTCTCCCCTTACGAAATCGATCGCTTCCTCTCCGTCTTTTGCGACGAATAATCTTTTATCCGATTTCAAGTCGTTTAAAGCCTCTATCGTGAGCCGAACATCCGCCGGATTGTCCTCTACAAGTAGAATATCAAAATATTGTTTAGAAGAAGAATTCATGATCAAACCTCTGGCAGGGTAAAAAAGAATTCGGATCCATGTCCCGGGGAAGACTGGACCCAAATTTTTCCACCGTGATTTTCCACGATCTTTTTACAAATGGACAAACCGATCCCTGTTCCCGGATATTCGGATCTAGTATGTAATTTTTGGAATATAATAAAAATACGATCAAAGTATTTGGAATCCATGCCTATTCCGTTGTCCGAAACCGAAAACACGTTTGCGCCTGGAACATGTTTTACCTTAATATGGATCTCCGGATCCCTATTCGGGGAACGGAATTTGATCCCGTTTGAGATAAGATTGCTGAACAAACGTCTGATCTGATCCTGATCCGCATACACTTCCGGAAACGGACCTTCCAAAACCAGATCCGTATTGGTTTCTTGTATAACCGAAGAAAGATCCTTTCTAACCTCGTCCAGGATCCGGTTCGCATCTCCTTTGGATTTTTTTACGGAATCGGAACCGATCCTGGAGTAACTCAAAAGACTTTCGATCAACCCTTGTTGCCTTTTAGCGGCTTCCACCGATACTTGGATAAATTCTCTCATCTCCGGTTTGATCTCTTCCGAGAATTTTCTCTCCAACAGTTGCAGATAACTAGCGATTGTCCGAAGAGGCTCCTGTAGATCGTGAGAAGCGATATAAGCGAATTGTTCCAGTTCTTTGTTGGTTTTTGCGAGACCTTGTAGCGCTTCTTCCAAAGATCTTCTGGATTCTATTTTTTCAGAAATGTCCCGATTAACCATAATGAGACCCGGGACCAAATAACCTTCCGCATTAATTTTTTTGAAATTACTTTCGATCGTGATCTTTTTACCGGATCTTAAAGTATGGATCAGTTCCCTTTTAGAGGCTCCTAAATTTTCCCAATCCTGCATAGCGGCCTGGTAGTTTTCTTCGGAGATCCAATCTTCCTTAAAAAGAGTAGTATAATGTTTTCCTAAACATTCCCCCGCATCCACTTCGTACATTTTAGCCGCATAATCATTACAATAAGTGACGTTCATATCGCCGTCTAGGGCGATGATCGCATCGTTAACCTGGGAGATGACTTCCAAATTAAACCGGTTTTCTCTCGTGACCCTGACCCTTTCGGAAACATCGGTACCCGAAACCAAAACCGCATCCGTATTCTGAAAACGGATGGGAGAAGAGACGATATCAAGATACATCATGTCGCCGTCTTTTTTTAAATGTCTCATTTCCGGAAAAGAATTAAGACCTTCCTTTAGATTTCGGATCGCTTCGAATAAATGGGGACGATCTTCCTCCGGTCTAAGATCCGCTATCGATTTACCGATAAACTCCTCTTCGGAATATCCGTAGGCAAGTATAGCCGTACGATTCACGGCAAGGATCTGAAGAGAGGATCTATCGAATACGAACATGATCTGGGGATTGTTCTGGAATAAACTCCTGTATTTTTCTTCATTCTGTTTGATCTTCTTCTCGTATTCCATCCTATCCGAAATATCATAAACAATTCCTAATATTTCCTGAATCCGACCGCTTCTTGATAACCGAGGATACATCCTCGTTTCCAGAAGAAGGCCGTTAATTTCAGTATGATAGATACTTTCTTCCCCTTTCAATGCCTGGGAGAATGCTTCTAAAACTTCCGGTTGATTTTGAGCCCTTTCAAAAATGGTCTTTCCAACCACTTCCTTCGGATTGATCTTCAACCTCTCCAAACCCTTTCCATCCGCGAGTATGATCCTTCCTTCCGGAGAGATGGAAAATACGACTACGGGTAAAACTCCTATCAAAGTCTGAAAATCTACAGTACGTTTTTCTAATATATCTTCGGCAATCTTTCGATCCGTTATGTCCAGGGAAACTCCGACCAGCCCTTTCACTTTTCCGTCCTCCCCCATTGCAGGAGAGATCCGTACGGCAAAATGCCTTCCTAAAAAAACGGTCTCCGCACTGATCTCTCTTCCGGAAAGTACAAGTTTTAATGCCTCTGTCTGTTCCAGGCTACGAACGGTACCGTCTTCTTCCCTGATTTCCGCGTTCCATTGATGTTGTACGAAGTTAGTTCCTATGAATGCGCTCGAATCCAGACCAAGCATGTCTAAGGCTTTGCCTGAGGCAAAATTCATAAGCCCGGTTTCATCCGCGGAAAACAATACGATAGGAGAATTGGAAAGGATGTAATCTAATAAGGATTTGTGATTTTCCGGGCTTGAGTCTGAAAAAATAGGAGAAGGTAAACCCATATATAGATCCACCCGGAACAGGAATTCCGGGCAGGGGGTTTTAATTATGGCGAAATATGGATATTTTCAAGCATATTTCGTTTTTTTGTGGAGTCTATGAAATAGGCATCCCATAAGGGATACGTCAGATGATCTCTATCTTCTCAATCACCACAGGCTGGAGAGGACGATCCCCCGGAGCTGTAGGAGTTTCGGAGATACTTTGGACAATATCTTCTCCCTCCGAGACATGTCCGAAAACGGCATGACGATTGTCCAGATAAAGGTTGTCTCTCACGTTGATGAAAAACTGAGAACCTCCGGTATTTGGACCGGCATTGGCCATAGAGATAGTATACTTCTTATTCTTGAGATCCGGATGAAACTCATCTTGGATCTTATACCCCGGTCCACCAGTTCCGGTTCCCTGTGGGCAACCGCCTTGGATCATAAAATTTGCAATAATTCTGTGAAAGACCAAACCATTATAAAAGCCTTTTTGGGCGAGTTGGATGAAATTCCCGGCTGTGATCGGAGCCTTCTCATCTTCCAATAAAACGGAGAATGTCCCCCGATTGGTGGTAAACTTAGCAGTTGCCATAAATATCCTCAAAATCCAGATTCTTAGCGATGTCCGTATAATCAACTAAATAGGTATCCTTATTGGGAGAGAACCTATTCTAGTTGTTTTCAATATAGAATGCTGTTGTTCCGATAATTTAACGGAGGATTTCCAGAATCTACTTTCCGCTAGACGGATCGATTTTTTAGCTTTCTAAAAAGAGAATTTTTATTCTGGAACTTTCCTTAGGAACGAAATGCCATCATCTACAAAATATATTCCCTTCGGACCAAACGGTGCCGTCGCCTTCTGGGCCAAAGCAACTGATAAGATCCAGAACCAGGACGAAATTCGCGCCTGGGCGGACCTAGGGATCAAAACTGTAGTCTGTGTATTCTCGGAAAAAGGTTCTTCTCTCGTTACAGAGTTGGAAGAAGTCCTACATGCGGGAGAGTGGAAACTTTTTGCTTTAGAGATCCCTCCCGGACCGGAAACGAACGAGTCCGTATTTTTCTCCGCGTGGAAATTAATTTCTGCTGCTGGAAAATCCAATATCTTATTTTTGATCCCGGAAGAAGTGGAAGAAAGATGGGAAGTTATACTTTCCAAAATGGTAATTTCTTCCTATCCTCATATCGCCTCAGGAGAGTTAGGCGCATGGTTCCCAAGCTTACAAGGAGAAGCGGAAACTCGATTTTTAGGAGAATTCAAATCCTATGCTACCCGCAAAAAGGCACCCAAAGAGATCCCTGATCCTACAAGAGGGGAATTTTCCATATTTTTAAAGGAACTTCCTTTGGCTATTTCCGGAATCGAACTTGGGGTTTTCAAAAACGGCCATAAGGACTCCAACGGAAAGAAGAAGGTCCCAAAATTCCAAGAAGCGGAGAATTTCCGCACCTTGGAAAGTAAACCGGTTATTTCATTCGACACCGTATTCTCGGATGAAAAACAGGAATCAGGGACAAAATCACCCGTATCGGAAGAGCCGAAAGTTACCGCAGTAACATCAGAAAAAAAGAATATTCCAAAAAAGGAATCCACTCCTACCCCATCTCCTGAGAGTGCGGATCTGGCAACGAGTGCGAAATTCCCTCTTCAATTAAAATTAATGGCAGTTATATCACTGCTCCTCACCGTTACGGTTTCCACCGTCATTTTATACGCGTCCAGTGAATTTAAAAAGAACTACGAGATAAGAGTATTAGAGACCAATTTTTCTTTGGTAAATATTTTAGGGATCAAAGTAAAATCGGATCTTAAGGATATTCGTGACAAAGGTAAAACTCTTACGGAAAAACTTTTGGACCCGAAGGGTCCTGGCGCTTATGCCGATCTTTTCTTTCGGAACGAACCGGATTTTCTTTTGGCCGGGATTTATTCCGCAGAAGGAGACAAACTCAAAAAAAGAACGATATTGTACAACGATTCATATTTAGAAGGGATCTCTTCCAATAGGGAAGAATTGGATGCGGCGGTTTCCCAAAAAGAATCTTATTTTTTAAAAACCATCCAGTCGGGAGGAAGGATAGACAATCTCACTCCTAATTTTAAGGAACCTACGTTTTCCATTTCAGTCTACGATTCGCAGAGTAAGTCGATCCTACTTTATATCATCCGAGCGGAAAGACTTTTAGCCGTATTTCAGAAACAAGATATTAACGTCCCATTCTTAGTCAATGGAGACGGGGACCTGATCGCACATCATGATCTCCAACTTCTTGCCTCTCAGACAAATTGGGCGGACTTGCCTATTTTCGAAACAATGCTTTCTTCCGTAAGAGAGGATAGCCAACAAACAAGGTACGAGGATTCCACCAAGACTAGATATTACGGGTCCTACCAAAAATTAGGTTTTGGCGGAGCCGGAGTGATCGTCTCGGTCCCTGAAGAAAAAGTTTTCGAAATGGTGTACCGGATCCAGACCAAAAACCTTCTTATCATGGCGATCGCACTTTGTATCGCACTTATCATCGTATTCTTCTTAGCGAGAACAATTACCATTCCTGTTTTAAAACTTCTGACCGCTACGGTAGAGATCGCAAAAGGAAATTTCAGGATCGGGATCAAGTCCAGTACAAAGGACGAGATCGGCGTTTTAACCGATTATTTCGTGAGTATGGGAAAAGGTCTGGAAGAAAGGGAGAAGGTAAAAGACGCACTCGGCCGTTTCGTAAACAAAGAGATCGCCGAAATGGTTTTAAACAAGGAACTTACCTTAGGTGGAGAAAGAAAGATGTGTGCGATCTTCTTCTCGGATATACGATCTTTTACCTCCATATCGGAAAAACTACAACCGGAAGAAGTGGTTGAATTTTTAAACGAGTACATGACCGAGATGGTACGTTGTGTGAACGATACACACGGTATTGTGGATAAGTTTATCGGAGATGCGATCATGGCTACTTGGGGAGCCGTCCGTTCCTCCGACCAAGACGCGGAGAATGCAGTGAACGGAGCCCTTCTCATGAGAGCCGCGCTAATCAAGTTCAATGAAGGACGGGGGGGAGATAAAAAGCCGATTATACGGATCGGTTGTGGTATCAATTTCGGACCGGTGATCGCAGGTCAGATCGGTTCCGAGGAAAGATTGGAATATACAGTGATCGGAGATGCAGTGAACCTCGCCTCTCGTGTAGAAGCTTTAAACAAACCTTTCGGTACGGATATTCTGATTACACAAGATCTACTCGATCATGTAAGAGATATTTTTGCGGTCGAAAAAATGCAATCCATCAAGGTGAAGGGAAAGGAAGAACCCCAAACCATTTATGCGGTCCTAGGAAGAAAAGACGATGTGGATCGTCCGAAGGACCTAAGCGAGCTAAGAAAAAAGCTCGGAATAGAATACGAATCCAAGAAAAAAACTAAAACAGGAGATGAGGAAGAGGAATTAAAGTATGAAATACTTGACTGACGGACGTGTCGTCGTCACTGCTTTGATCCTACTACTGCTCTTTTTTTCGGGGCTTTTATATCTTTATGCCAACGCCGGACCTAAAACTGGGACCAATAAAGTCGTTGGCCAACTTAAGACAAAACAACTCAAAATATTAAGAAAACTTGATTCGGAAGTAATCTGGGAGGAATTGGACGAGTCCGATCCGATCCGATACAGGGACACAATCCGCACGGAAGAAGGCTCCGAAGCAGTATTACTTTTTACTGATGGAGAAAATTCCGCAGAGATCCGAATGGACGAAAGAAGTATGATCCTAGTGGAAGATACGGACAAGATCAGTTTTGTGTCCGGTTCACTTTCCGCGACCGGCGGAGGATCGGGCAATTTACAGATTAGTTCCGGTGATACAAAGATCTCCCTCGGAAATTCGGATTTGAAAATTTCCAAGGATGAGAATAAAGGCCTAAACCTAGAAGTAAAAAAAGGAGAAGCCAAAGTGGTCTCCTCTTCCGGAGAGAATACCGTAGGCAAAAATCAATCCGCGGAACTAAAAGACGGAAAAGTAGAAGTCCATTCATTAAATCTGGAAACTGTATCACCTCCCGATAAGACCTACTTTCCTATATCGGGGGAAACTCTCCCCATCAAGTTCGAATGGAAGAATTCTCCAGGTGTTAAAACTTTCAGATTGGAAATCGCCAGAGATTCAGGCTTTAGAACCGGTTTAAAAAAATTGAATACAATCGGAACGAACGCCTTCATCTCTCTTCCGAACGGTTCTTATTATTGGAGAGTTGCGGGAAATAATCCTCAGTCGGGAAAAGACGAATTTAGTTCTTCCAAAAACTTTAAATTAGTTTCTTGGAATAAACCCAAACTGCTCTCACCTAACAATAAGGAAGTATTCTCGTATACGGAAACCGCACCTCCGGTCCGATTCCAATGGAATACTTTCGATTCCCAGACCAAATATAAACTGGAAGTATCTTCGGACGCGAACTTTAAACAAATCGTTTATTCCGGAGATTCTGCCGCAGGTTTTTTGAAATGGGAACCTAGATCGGAAGGACAATTTTTCGCTCGTGTCAAAATGAGTTCCGATAAACAGGGATTCAGCGAAATGAGCTCGGATGCGATCTCCTTCGTTTTACGTAAATCGGAACAGGCAGAACCTCCTAAACTTCTAAAACCTCTGCAAGGAGAAGAGATAGGGATCCGTATATTCAAAGCAGGCTCCTTCTTCAGTTGGAGCTCCAACAAGGAATTCAAATCTTATTCCCTGGAAATAGCCGCCGATTCCGATTTCAAAAATATTCTTTTCTCCAAATCGACTAACACGAATTTTATGAAACCGGATCTGGATTGGAAGGAAGGTATATTCTTCTGGAGAATTAAAGCAAGTTCTAATTCTGAAGGAGAGATTTCTTCTTCGATTGGTAAGTTCACTTTAAAACCTCTAGGTGTTATCAGACTCTCTTTTCCTAAGGATGGATCCGAGTTAGGACATCCGATGGACGGTAAATTACAATTTAGATGGGATAGACCGGATCCAAGCGGAACTTATAAATTAGAAGTTTCTAAAGATCCTAATTTCGTTTCTAGGATATACGAAACCTCCGTGCGATCTGGACAAAATTCAGTGCCCCTTGCGGGTCCGGGGGACTATTATTGGAAAGTTACTCTTCTTTCGCCGGAGGGAGAGGTTTTGACAAGCAGTCCTTCCTCCGGGTTTAGGACCTCGGACTCTGCGCCGTTTGTATCTCCTGTATATCCGCGGGATAGAGATAAGATAGATCTGGATGAGAAAGCAAGTTTGTCATTTTATTGGGAAATCGAAGGCAAATCCGAGGCATACATATTGGAGCTATTAGAGGCGGATCAAAAAACCCTAAAAACCGTATTCAAAAAGGAAATTAAGGGAGAATCCTACGACTATCGAGAGTTGTATAGGTTAAGGGAAGGAAAATACCAGTGGAGATTGAGCGCAAAATACAGGGACAGCTCCGGACAACTCCGTACCACCCTTCCTTTGACCAGGGATTTCGAAGTCATCATGTCCGCCACTTTCAAAGCGCCGGAGATCTTGACTCCTAAGGAATTTTATGTTGAATAAAAGATTCCAAAAATCTAATACGATTGCGGCTCTTTTAGTCGGTTTCCTTTTTTTCTCTCTTTCACTTGGTGCAAAGGAAGAAGGTGTAAAACTGGAATGGAGACCTATTCCGGACGCAGGCGGTTACCAAGTAGAGATCAAAGATTCTCGTGGAAAGATTACCAGAGAAAAAACGAATGCATCTCAGATCCAATTGGAATTACCTCCAGGCGCTTACGAACACAGAATAGGCGTATTAAACAAGTACGGTAGAGTGTCCGTCTTTTCCGCTTGGATCCCTTTCGAAGTTATTCTTTCCCAAAAACCCGAAGTGATCGCCGCAGAAAAAAATAAATTCTTAACCAAGGACATGCCCGAAAGTTTCGAAATCAAGGGAAAACATTTCACTGAAGCTACAAAAGTAATATTAAAAGATTCTAAAGGGAATGAGATCCCCGTTAAGTCCATTGATATTAAAAATTCGGAAACTATGGTAGTTACCATAGATAAGAAAAAGGCTCCGGAAGGTGCAGTTTCCTTACGTTTGGAAAATCCGCGGAATAAATCTACGGAAAAGGAAAATTATTTCTTCGTCGCGGAGACTGAAGACGAATTGGCGGCGTTAGAATCCAAATCCTCTTATTCAGGAGCCTCGGGAACTTTCGATCTCGGGGCAGCGGCACGATCCGCAGTCCTTCCAGGATGGGGACAGTATTACCAAAAAAAATCCACATTTAGGACCGCTATTTTCCCCAGTTTGGTTTTAGTCGCCGGCGGTTACGCTGCAGCAAGAGGAAGTTCTTATATGAGCTCCATTAATGAATTGGATGCCGCAAGACAAAGTAACATTTTATACAACTCCGCATTCTTACAATCAGGGGATCCTGCATTATTCAATTTGGCATTGTACAATTATACACAAATCTCACCGAAATACTCCAGCGCCGTAGGGGAATATAACCAGTTAGGAATCGCGTTAGGAATATTAGGATTTTTTTATATAATCAACGTGGTAGACGCCGGATTTTTCCCGGGACCTAAACAAGTAAAAGTGGAAGGCACCGACGCCCCCGTAACAGTTTCTCCGATCCTAAGGAACGCAATAGAATCGGAGAAAGCGGCTACGTACGCTTCCGGAAATTCTTATCTTCTACAACAGAGAATGGAATTAGGAGTGGAATTCGCATGGTAACTTTGAAGAATTTTCTCCCAAAAGTATATTCGCTTCTTTTGATCGTTTTTACTTTGAATACGATGGGCTGTTATAGCCGTCCTAAAAAATCGGGTCTTTTAGATTTTATGAACATATCTAATTTTGTATCCTATTTAACAGGGACTTCCTTTCCGTTGAACGTACAGGTAAACGGTTTAACCAACTCCGGAACGCTTGTTGTGGAGTTAGCCCTCACAGGAGAACAACTGACGTTCACCGCAGCCGGTTCCGATACGTTTACCGGGGTTTTTGATCCGAATATCGTTTACACTTTAACCATTGTATCACAGCCTGCAACACTTCCCACACAAACCTGCATCATTAGCAATCCTAACCTCAATCTTACTTTTGCGAGCACTACATTCGTCGTAAACTGCGCGGAGAATTGGTATAAGGCCAACGTAAGCGTCACGGGAATAGACAGCACAAACAATACAAATTTACAAATTTATAATAATGGCACGGACCTAAAAACTAGGACCTCCAACGGAACCGTCAGTTTCGATGTCGGAGACGGTCTTCCTTATAATATCACTATAGGTGCGGTTCCTACAGTTCCTTCTACACATACTTGCCAGGTTGTTACCTCCCCTGCAAATGGGACGATCAGTGGAGCGGATGTAAACCTACAGGTTAGCTGTTTGAGTCTGATGAAGACTAGTGTGGCTGCAGGCGGATTTATGCCTTCCACCAAGATGATGACATTTACTTTCTCTGGCCCTGTTACCGGTTGTGTGTTAGATTCAACCGGAGGAGGTCCTCCTTATTCCGCAGGAACGGCTAGCGGAGGCCCTGGTGTGACTTATGTTGGAAATAATGCCAGGATAGCTCCGACCCCTTTACCTTGGTCTTTTGGAGCTCTAACTTTCCCTCTACAAGTGAACTTTACTCTGACAGGTTGTGCGGATGCAGTGGCTGCGGCGAACAATGGGGCCGCACTGTCGGTGACGGTCAGAATGATGGACGGTGATGTTTATTTCGTAAGTGATACGAACGGCGATGATAGCAATAGCTGTGCAGACCCTAGCGATTCATGTAAAACGATACAAACGGGGGTTAATCAATGTTCTGCTTCCAGCGTTTGTTCGGTATTTGTTGAAGGAGGTAATTATATCATTTCCGGTTCCGTTTCTACGATCTCCCTCAACTCAAGTGGAGGCGTTCGACTATTGGGAAGTTTCGACCCGACATTCACTACTCAAAGTTTAGACCTAACACCGAGTAGGATCGTAGATAATCGTACTGTTGCGCAATGCCCAGGAACATTATTAAACTCGAATGAGTGCGCTCCAATCACGATCACAGCGTCCGGGATGGCAGGAGATTCCACCAAAGCCCATGTAATCCAAGGATTTAGTATATTTGCAGATGAAACGAAACCGAATGCTTTCGGTATTCGATTCATCAACGGAGATACGAATAGCTTTGCGTATGTCTTTGGAAATTATATTTCCGGTGGAGAAGGAGGACTCGGAATCGAGAATTCCACAGGAACACGGGGCGGGATTTGCTTTCGTTCGTCTCCATCGAATAATCAAATTGATACAAATGTGATCAAGGGTGGCTTCGGTGCATCGAGTTCTACTGCAGTTTATAGCTTTAATTCCAATGTATACTTACTTCGAAACAGAATCAGCGGGGACAAAGCTTCAAACGATTCCCATTCGGTCTTACTTGTGAATTTTATAGATTCATTAGTAGCAATCATAAATAATACGATGAATTTCCGCCAATATTCGGATGCTTCTGTAACTTCTCAGGCTACTTATGGAATTCGTAATGAGGAGAATACGGCTTTAATTAAGTTCTATATTGCAGGAAACACGATTTATTCCGGAGGTGCTACAGTAGGTTCAAATTATGGAATCTTCATGACTGGAGTGGCTACGAATGCTCAGATGACGAATAATCTCATCCAGGCTCCGGGAAGTAATGGGGTATGTGCACAATTTTCAACCGATCCTAACGTGACCACTGCAATATTTAGAGGAAATAATCTAGATTGTAGCTCAGGCACTCTAGTGCGTTCAGCCAGTATTAATTATAATATGCTCTGCTCCGGAGTATTTACGAATACTGCATTATGTGCGTTGGCCCTTCTCAGCGATAAGTTCATGAACAATGGCCTTTCTACTGTCAGATCGGATCAAAACTTTACGAATGTTCCTAGCTTCAACGGCTATCCGCCCCTCCAAGCGTGGCTAGCATTTAGTCCGGCAAACGGTGGCCCCTGTAATATTGCATTTGGCGGAGTAGAAACCGTTTCATACCTAAATAGCTTCGATGGGGAATATAAATTGGATGCGTTAATTGGCTCCCCCATAACAAGAACAACATCGTCTGGAGGAACCACTCCATCGGGTTCGGCAGGTTATAGCATCGGAGCATTCGAGTTGGATGATTCCGGATGTGCTCCTTTCTAAGCGCGTTTTTCTAATTAATGAGATGAATTTCAGATTTTCGCTATACAAATTAAACTAGCAAGACCGGTATTATTTCCGACTGCTACAATGCGGTCCGTTGATCCTAGATATGTATGGATGATCCTGTCAGTGGTTTGAGTCGAAGTCCAAACACTGCCGAGCCTTTTTAAGGATTCCTTTGTTCCAAATGGGGTTAATGAATAAGGATTGCTCGCAACATATAAAGTGTCTAATTGTATCGCATCAGGCAGGATCCAATCCGAGTGACCTGCAAAAGTTAAACTCTCGCAAAAAACAACTGCTTGTGATTGAGTTATATTCCTGTCCGCAGCTACTACTGCTCCTGCATTACAATTTGAAGAAACGTAATCATATAGTTGAATCGTAGCAGGATTGTAAGCAGTGCAAAGAGTCCATAGGAAATGGTTCTGGGTATCTGTTACCGTTCCATCGTCATTATCGACTAAGGAGGCTGATCCACAGTTATTTCCGCCAGCAGCAGTTATAAAATCTGAAGCACTAGCAACCGGTTGATTCGTTGTAGTCGAATAAGGTACCGGATTCGCAACTGTCTGACCACAATGAAAAGTAGAATTTCCCCCTCCTCCTCCGGCCAATAATAATAGTAAGCCGCTTAGATCTTGGCTTGGCCCACTGCCGCAATTAGTAAAAGAAAGAGAAGAAAATAGTAAAAGCACCGTCAGACGTTTCATAGGATGGAAGATCTTTCTTGTTCTTTTTTTAGTCAAGCAACGAGCGAGACAAAGGAACAAAAATCATAAAATTCGGAATATTCCGTAATGAAAACTAATCACTTTGGATTAGTTCGTTTAACAGTGTCTAATTTAGCTAGCAGGATTTAGATTCTATTCTGGAACACCACGGCATTGGCTGATTAGAGCAGATTCTATTCTTTGGAAGCAAGCCCTTCCCATTCTATTACCTTCAGGCGCAATTCATCTTGTAACTGAGTCAAACGTTCCCCTGATTTTCTGGCCAGCTCAGGGTCCGATGATTGCAAGCGTTGGACGAGCTCCTTCTCTTCCGTTTCCAAAGAGTGGATCTCTTTTTCCAATATTTCCAGTTTTCTTTTATCTTGGTAGCTTAGTCCCTTCTTCTTATTATCTGCTTGTTTTTCATTGGGCTTAGGAACCCCGCTCTTCGCTTCCTTTTCCTCGAATTCCCTATACTCCAAATACTCGGAATAATTTCCGGGGAACCTGTCTATCTTACCTTCTCCTTTAAACACAAATAAGTAATCGGTAACACGGTCCATGAAGTAACGATCGTGAGAAACTACGAGCACGACACCGGGAAAATCATCCAGGAATTCTTCGAGCACTGAGAGTGTGGGAATGTCCAGATCGTTTGTAGGTTCGTCCAAAACCAAGAAGTTCGGATTTTTCATAAGAAGTAGAATGAGATATAACCTTTTCTTTTCACCGCCTGACAGTCTTTCTATCTTGGTTTGTTGTAATTGAGGAGGAAACAAAAACCTTTCCAAAAACTGGGACGCTGTCCAAGAAGTCCCATCATTCATTTTGATCGTCGGCGCGATCTCTTCCTTTACGTATTCCAATACCTTTTTGGACCCTGGGAGTTCTTTGCTAAGTTGATCGAAATATCCGAAACTTGTATTCACACCCGTTGCCACATCTCCGGAGTCAACCTTCTCTCTCCCGGTGATCAAATTTAGAAGTGTCGTTTTCCCGGCACCGTTAGGGCCTACAACTCCGATCCTTTCCTTACTCTTAAATACGTAGGAAAATCCAGAGATCAGTTCCATGTTTGTGTAAGATTTTTTAATATTCTTTAATTCTAATATTTTTCCACCAAGCCTTCTACCGGAAACGGAAATATCCAGGACGATATCCTTACCTGCCTTTTTTCTTTCCAGAACTTCGATAACACGGTCCGTTCTTGCCTTTTGTTTCGTCCCTCTTGCTTTAGGCTGACGCTTAAGCCATTCCAGCTCCGTTCTAAGAAAGGATTTTCGTTTTGCTTCTTCCTTTTCTTCTATCGCCTGTATCTCTACTTTTTTTTCCAAATAAAGATCGTAATTTCCCGGATAGATCCTGAAGTTCCCTCTATCAATTTCTAAGATACGATTTGCGATCTCTTCCAGAAAGTATCTGTCGTGTGTAACGAGCAAAACCGCTTTATCCGTATTTTTTAAAAATTCTTGGAGCCAAAGAATCGCGTCTATATCCAGGTGGTTGGTTGGCTCGTCTAACACTAAAAAATTGGACTCATCCGTTAAGGCCTGTGCAAGTGACACTTTTTTGGCCATTCCCCCGGAAAGTTCTCCCATCCTTCGGGATAGATCCGGTATATTCAGTTCTCTTAATATATTTTTGAGTTTGGATTCCAATTCCCAAGCTTGCTTAGAATCCATTTCTTCCATTGCAAGATGGTATTCTTTTTCGGCTTCCTCTCCGCCTTTTTCCAATTCGATACAAGCTTTTTCATACCTTCTTACCGTATCCAAAAGTATCCCGGAACCCGAAAGTATATGTTCTAATACCGTTTTATTCGGATCGAATTCCGGGAATTGGGATAAGAATGAAATTTTAAGTTCTCTATTGCGGACAACTTTACCTGTGTCCGGTTCTTCCATTCCGAGTAAGATCCTAAGTAGAGTGGATTTTCCGGATCCGTTGATCCCAAGCAATCCTGTTTTTTCTCCCTCATCTATCCCAAAGCTTAGGTTTTGAAAAAGCTGTTTTTCGCCGATGGATTTTCCGACCTTATCTACGGAGATTAGATTCATCGCTTCCAGCCTTTTTGAATCCGGCTTAGAAGCAATTCTTTTAAGAGCCTGCCCCGGGCGTTTAACTCGAGACAGCACACGTTTAGAAAAACAAAATTTCGGAACGGATTATAAAGATCTATTTAGGAATAGGAAGTTCTATTTTGAATCTGGTGCCTACTTCTACGGTTTCAAGTCCCCATTTTGCCTTCAGCTTCTCCAATAACATTCCGACTAATTGTAGCCCCAATCCTTCGGAATTCCTGACATCCACCGTTTTAGGTAATCCCACACCGTTATCTCCTATAGAAATGGAAAGCCCGTTTTCTTTTTTGGAAATAGAGATGAATATTTCCCCTTTTTGCTCACCGGGAAAAGCATACTTTAAGGAATTTGAAACTAGTTCGTTAAAAACCAATGCGAGCGGGATCGCAAAATCCAAATTTAAACGTATATCCTGAGATTCTATCGAATAACCCACTTTTTTGTTCGCACCGTAAGACTGAACGAGCGCCACAAGTAAATTGTTCAGATACTCGGTGAAGTCCGCATCAGCAATCGTATCGTTTTGGTAAAGTTCCTTGTGTACCAAAGCCATGGACTGGATCCTTCTTTCACATTCTTTCAGAATAGAAACCAGTTTTGGATCATCCGTAAAATCAGTTTGTAAACTTAACAAACTGGAAACCACTTGCAGATTATTTTTGACCCTATGATGAATCTCCTTTAACATCACTTCTTTTTCGTCCAAAGATTTCCGTAACGTTTCTTCGTATTGGTATCGATCCGTTACATCCCTAATGATCTGAGTAGCCCCTATCATATTATGACTTTCATCCCGGATAGAACTATAATTGATCTCGAGTACTACGGAGTCCTTAATCAGTCCGGAAATCTTTCTCTCTAATTTAAAAACTTCACCGGTAAGCGCCCTACTCCAGTTCTGGATAATCCTTTCTTTTTCTTCCGCATTATCTATAGCGATATCCCAGATCCGTTGGCCGACAGTAACCCTTTTTCCATACAGTTTCCAGACCATAAGTTCAAATGCGGTATTACAGGAGATAACTCTTAAATCCATATCCACCGCACATATCGAGTCTTTCACACCTTCAATGATCGCTTGGAGTCTATCGTTCGTTTGTAATATCTTTTTTCTCAGTTCACTTAACTCATGTTCGGCCTTTTTTCTTTCCGTGATGTCTCGGACGATCACCTGCATTAATTTTTGCCCTCTTTGCTCGAAAGCAACACCGGAAACTTCAACAGAGATCTCTGTTCCGTCTTTTCGAATAAATTTTTCCTCGATAGGTTCGAGAGGTTCGGACTTGAGCATTGCTCTCAGCACTCTTTCGGCAACGATTTGCCTCGAATCAGGATGTACGAATTCTATAATCGGCTTTCCTTCCACCTCTTCCACAGTATCGTATCCGAGCATTTTTAGCCCGGTTTGGTTTATATATATTACTTTTCCGTCCGCATGTAAACCTATTGCGTCGGGAGAAACTTCCACTAGTTTTCTGTATTTTTCCTCACTTGCAAGTAGGGCGGTTTCCCAAACGGTCCTAAGAGTCACGTCTTTTACGAATATTACGACTTCTTTAATTGCTCCTTCCTTGGACAATGGAGCGAACGAAACTTCCAATTCCGAATTGGGTTGTACTGGAAATAATTTGGAAAAATGCCATTTAACCTTCGCACCGGAAAATGCCTTATTCAATTGTGCCTGGAAAATTTCCCGATGTGTTTCCGAGATCAACGAAAGTATCTTGGAATCTTGGGCCAATTCGATCCCAAATTGTTTTCTGACCTCGGACCTGCCGGAAGAATTCACATATTGTATCTTTCCCGCTTGGTTAACTCTAATGACCCATTCTTCCGTACTATCCAAAAGAATGCCGATATAAGAAAGTTGGTCTTGTAGAATTATTTCACTTTTTCGTAATGGAGTTAAGTCTTGGATGGAACCGTAGATCTCGGTTACCCTTTTTTTGATCGGATCCCAAATAGGATGTGCGTGGTCCCGAAGCCAACGGATCGCACCGTCCGGACCGTACACTCGATATTCATCCGTACGAGAAGCTCCGGATAATAATGATCTTATTCTTTGTCTGATCAGTTCCAGATCGTCGGGATGAAAATATTTGGGATCTGCTGCTGCCCAGGGGCTATTTAAGTCGTCGATGGTTATCCCGCAGAATTTCAAAAAACCGTCGTTTGCCCAGCTTAATATTAGATTTCCGTTATCTAATACGTCTACCCGGTAAAGATAATCGTTAAACACCTCGGGTGCAAGCGCGCGGATCTCTTTATCAATTTTTTTTCGAAGATTCCGATTTTGAAACCATTTTAGAAGTTTGGCAAAAGCCATCGCAACTCCGAATAACTCCTAAAAACCGTGGTTTTCGAGAGCTTACTTCACTAAAAATTCTTTGTAAGTATTCGCAACTTCTTCGGGTCTTTCTAACATGGGAACGTGACCCATATCCTTCAAGATCACCTTTTTAGATCCCGCAATCCCCTTTTCTAACACCCCGGCGCCGGAAACGCTCAGCACCCTGTCCGTATCTCCCCATAAGATAAGAGTTTTTGTCCGGATCTTATTCATATTTTCCTGCAAGGGAAAACCGGTAGATCGGATCTGTTTAAATATATATTTATTAAACTCGGAATTTTTGACGGCTCGTTCCGCAAAATAGGATGCCAAAAAAGAAGGAACCGGAGGCGGTGTTACAAAAATGAATTTCATCAATTCATTAAATTCTTCCGCGTTAGTCGCAACTAAATTATTCTTTCCCTTTTCCAAGTTTTTAGACAATTCACTTTTTTCAGGACTATTAATTCCGGAGGGTGCAAATAATCCGAGAGACAAGATTTTTTGCGGATACGTCGCAGCATACACTCCCGAGATCGCTCCCCCCATAGAATTTCCTACAATATGGAATTTTTCCCAGCCAAGTTTAACGACAAACTCGTCCAAGCGTTTTACTTGCTCGACGATATTATAATCCTGACCTGCGATTCTATCGTTTTCACCAAAACCGGGGAGATCCACAGCCACCACTGTGTATTGAGGAGTGATCCACTTGGAAAATCTAGTCCAATTATCCTTATCTCCGCCGAATCCGTGGACCATCAGGATCTTTTCGCTACCTTGCCCCCCTTCTAAATATACCCAGTTCCAAGGTTCTATCTTGGTTTGTTTTTTTTCGAGTCCTGCTTTCCATCTTTCATAACCGATACCGGTTTTAACCAGAGTCTCGGAACAATAGGTCAGCCCGAAAAAAATAAACAATAAGTAGATTGGGGAAAATTTCCTATGCATAGTCAAATTACGAATAACGTTTCTTTAATTCCCTAGCATAGGCCAAGTCATGAGTAAGTAGTCTCATTCTTTTCACCAAATAGGTGGTGATCCCTTTATAAAATTTCAGAGCAAGTTCCTTATCGGAATCCAAAATATGCTGTAGATGATCGAACGGGATTTCCAAGAGTTCGCAACGTTCCATCGCTTCTACCGTTCCGGCTCGTTTTCCCTGATCCAGAAACGGGAATTCTCCGAAATGGTCACCGGTAGCGATCGTAGTTACGCTCACATCGTCCCCTTTTTCGGTGGAAGTCAAAATTTTCAGAGTTCCGTACATTACCACATAGAACGCCTTGGCTTCGTTCCCTTCTTGGTAAACCGCTTCTCCTTGTTCAAGCACCTTGTATTTGGTCTTCTCGGCTATTTTAGCCAGTTCGTCCATTGAGAAGCTGGAAAATAAATAAATCTGGTGTAGGATTTCTTCTGTAGTGTGTTGCATGTGTTCCTTACCAAAGACCGAGTATTAAGCCTAGAAAAAAACCATCAAGCTACTTTCCTGGATTCCGGTCCGGAATTCTAAGACGAAAAACAACTCCATTTTCCGAAGTAAATTCGGAACTTCCTTTCAGCTGCCTGGACAAGATCTCAATGAGCTGTATGCCGATAGTCCCAGAACCGATATGATTTTCTTTTCTAAATCCGACCCCATCGTCCGAATATGAGAAGACGATATTCAATTCTTCTTTAAAGATCCGCACTTGTATTTTTCCGGAACGATCTTTCGGAAATGCGTATTTTAAGGAGTTGGTAAGAAGTTCGTTTAGGATCAGTCCGAGAGGGATCGCTCTTTCAATACTCACCTCCAGAGAACTGAGGTCCAGATGCAGTTGTATTCGCGGAAGTCCGCCATACGCTCGGATCAGATTAGAAGAAACCGTGGTAAAATAATTTTCTAAGTCTACTGCCGCGAAATTTTCCGACCTATATAATTCCGCATGAACAAATCCCATCGACTTTACCCGATTCTCACACTCTTTTAAGATTCGTTTTAGGTTAGGATCTTCCGTATTCTCATATTGAAGTCCAAGAAGACTAGAGATCACTTGCAGATTATTTTTAACCCGATGGTGGATCTCTTGGAGCATGGATTCTTTTTCCCTTAAGGATCTCTCCAAAGTCCTCGTCATACAATTTCTTTCCGTCACGTCTCTGGCAACTCCCATATATCGGGACTCGTCTATTCGCACGGCATTCACGTCCGCTTCTATAATTCTACCGGATTTACTTTTAAATTTTCTGCTTAGGATCACAGGTTTGCCGATCTCTAATGCAGGAATTCTATGCAAAGACTGCCTAAAACTTTCTTCATCGAGAATATTCTCTAATGTAAATGTTTGGAGTTCTTCTTTGGTATATTCTAAAAGTTCGCACATTCTCCTGTTCACTTCTAAAATTTTAGTTTCAAAATTTGTAATAATGATCGAATCGGACGCGTTCTCCACCAAAGAGCGATACCTTCGTTCATTTTCTTCCAATAAAGAGACCGCTCTTACTCTTTCAGTCACATCGTATAAAATGGAGAATAATACCCTTTTTCCACCGAACTGCAACGGCCCGCTGTAAACCTCCATATCGCGGACTTCTCCGTTCTTTAATCTATGTCTGAAACGGAAATATTGTCTGGCTTCAATCGCAGCCATTCTCATCTCTTCGAAAATTTGTTCTTTCGTGAGAGTATTGATATCGGTGACCTTCATCTGCAGAAGTTCTTCTTGGCTGTAACCGTAAAATTGGCTCGCAGCCTGATTCGCGTACAAAATATCGCCCGAGTCAGGATCGAGTATCCATTTAATTGCTTGGTTTGTCTCAAAAATCTGTCGGAAGGGCCTGTCGCTGGATAAAAATTCTTTCCAAAAGGAATTTTCCATTAGAGAAGCGGAATCTTCCTCCAGCGGTTCCATTTTGACCCAAAACATCCCATGAGTGAGAGACCAACTCGCAAGAAGACCTTTGTTTCCCGGAAATGACACGGGACTTTTTCCCGGTTGCCAAAAAAGTACAGCGCTTCCGTTTTCCCCTTGGATCTTGTCCGTTCCGTTCAAAAAATAGGAGAGTGGATTTTGTCTCCAGGATTCCAGAGGAAGATTTGTCTCAAGGATCAAACCGGACGGATCCATTAGAATACACCAATAAGGGAAGAAGGAGGATTTCATAATTTAAAAACTGGAGAGCACTATTTCCAAGAGTTATTCGACTCTGAAAAATCTTTTTTCAAAACCTTCGGGAAAGTTCCCAGAAAGTTGGGAAAAATAACTTGCAGTGCATTGGGTCGAAAAGGACTTTGCAATAGAACCGAATAGTATAGCGCACGCTACAGGAATTGAAAATATGGATTTGCCCTTCCTCAATATCACTATAACCAAAGAATTGATCGGGGTCTTCATGATGCCCCTTACCTACGGATTCGTAGGTTGGTTTACCAACGTGGTAGCCTTAAAAATGACCTTCTACCCGTTGGAATTTGTAGGGATTCCACCTTATTTAGGATGGCAAGGGATCGTTCCGAAAAAGGCCCAGAAATTGGCCCTAAAATCGGTGAATATCATGACCGAAAGGCTGATCAAGGTAGAGGATTTTTTCTCCAAAGTAGATCCGGATCAATTAGAGACCGAATTCCAACCTGTATTAAATGATCTGATCCCTTCGGCAACCCATGAAATCGTTCATCATATCAATCCCGTCTTAAGAAAACATTTAGAGAACGGGCATGGGGAAGAGATCGTAAGAGCTGTCCAAGAAAAATGCGCTCATACGGTGAAAAATATCATGACCCAGGTAAAGGAGAACGTATCCTCCGTTTTCAATTTCAGATCCCTGGTTTTGCGTAAACTTACAGGACCGAATGTAGAAAGGATCGTAAACATCTTCGAGGAAGTAGGTTCTAAAGAATTCAAATTTATAGAACATTGCGGTTGGGCCCTCGGCGGTGCACTCGGTATCGCCCAGGCAGTGCTTTGGAATTATCTTCCTATCTGGTGGACGCTTCCCATCCAAGGAGTGATCGTAGGATATATCACCAACTGGGTGGCGCTCACGATGATATTCCGTCCTCTTTACGAAAAAAGATTGGGACCGATCAAATATAGAGGTTTATTCATCGCAAGACAGGAAGAAGTTTCCAAAAAATATTCGAACGTATTCGCAACCCAAGTTCTCACGGCAAGAAACGTATTAGAAGAGATCTTATACAAAAGAGCCGCAAGGACTTTGGTAGAGACTATCCAAGCGGAAACGGAATCCGCCGCTGCCAGGCTGAACTTATCCGGACAACTGGATGCGGAGAATAAGGGAGAAGATTCCGATTTCGAAAATACCAAAAAAGAAGTCATCCGCAAAGTAAGCGATTCCTTAGCAGGAAGTTCTACGAAACTCGAAACATATATGGGAAGAGCGATGAGCATAGAGAATAATATGTTCAAACGTATGAAAGATCTCCCACCGGAAGAATTCGAACCTATCTTAAGATCCGCTTTCCAAGAAGACGAGTACGTTCTTATCCTGATCGGTTCCGTTTTAGGAGCGATCGTAGGTCTTGTGCAAGGGATCTACATGATCGCGGTATAATATGGAGCTGATTAAGGTAGAAGGTTCCGATCCAGAATCTTTCCTCCGGAAATTGACAAAAGCAATCTCCGGAGGAGAATTAGGTGCGATCACTAAATTCGATCTGAAAGAAGACGATTTTTGTATTAAATTTTCGGGATTGGGTGAATCCAGGATCTGGTTCAAATTGCAGAGGGAAGCGGAAGGATTTTCAGCCGTCAAAAAAAGGGAAAAGATTGCTTTACTACATATAGCATTCCGACAAGAAATGGAAAAAAATTTGGAGAATATTCTGATCCGACTCGGAGCGGAAGTCTCTTAAATATTACAGAATGTTACAATTCGGTTCGGATTCCAAAATAGCGACTCTACCTTCCGGAATCCGAATCGCCTATCGGGTCTTTCCCGGCAAATCAAAAGTCCCGCTCTTCTGCGTTCATGGTCTGACCGGAAATTTAAAAAACTTCGAACCGATCGCGGAAGGGCTTTCTAAAAAAGGGATCACCGTAATCGTATATGATCTACGCGGAAGAGGAAATTCGGACAAGCCCAAAGAGGAATATTCCGCAAGAGTACATGCTCAGGACCTAAAAGATCTTTCATCAATATTAGGATATTCTAAAATTTCCATTCTCTCCCATTCTTTAGGCGCCTGGATCACTCTCAGATTTGCGGAAAAGTACTCCGATTTTTTGGAAAAAGCGGTATTGATAGACGGAGGCGGAGAACTTTCCATCAAACGTAAAATTTCCAATCTTCTTATGATACAAGGTTCATTAGCCCGTTTAGGCAGAAGGATCCCTAGTAAGGAAATTTATCTACAAGAGGCGAAAAAGTCCCCATTACTTTCCGCCTGGAATAAGAATATTCAAAATTTCTTAATGTATGAACTGGAACCGGTCGGAATACTTTCTTCTTCCTTGATGCCAGGAGATACTTTGTACGGACCTGTGCTTTGTTCTATTCCTCCCTTTGTGATCGATAGCGAGCTACAGAACATGGGGGGTGCCATGAAGCCGACGGGTATTTTTGCCAGACTTTTGAAAAATCCAAAAGAATTTTTCAAAACTGTCCAAGATAATAAGGTCATGCCCTACTCCTCATTACATTGTCCCGTGCTTGTGATCCGAGCCCTAAAACCGAATTTCAAACCGGGAGACGAACTATTACCATCTTCCGCAATAGAGAGGATGAAAGAAAAGATCCAAAATCTGAAAATTTACGAATTAAAAGACAAAAACCATTATGAATCCGTACTTTTGGAAGATACGGAAAGAGACCGAGAAATACTAAAATTTCTGAAATTTTAAAGAGATTCGTCCCGATCTTCTTCTATAAAATGATCTCTTTTAAAAAATATATAAAGTAAAACGAATATTCCGACTAAAACCGCAGCGGCTAATCGAGGATCATATTCGTATCTTTTAAATATTTTCCCCTCTCCGGGCTCCGGCATTTTTTTCGGTTGGATCGTAAATCCGTTTTGGGTCGCAAGTTCTTCCACTCGGACCAAATGAATGACCGGAATCCCCGCATTCGCAAAACGCCTCATGACGGAATCTTTTCCCTGTCGAGAGATGGGATGTTTCAAATTCAATCCGGCTGAAAATTCTCCCTCGTTCTTTTTAGTTCCCACGGAAACTGTTCCCCCACCTACATTGATATAAGCTTTATATTCTGAAATGGGGCTCCCTGCGGAATACAGATTCATCCGTTCTTCCAGACTTTCCGAGTAATTCCTAGATTGGAGCATGGGGAGAGAATGTTTGGAAGCGGAATTTTGTAGTAGCTTCGACCCTTCTTTCGGGATCCCGAACGCCTGGTCCTCAATCCCTCCCCAACTATAAGCCAAAGAGATGTAGGGAAAAATTCCTCGGGTATAGAGTCTCTTCTCCATATCCGGCCATAAAAGATCAGGATCATTCGCGCCCCATTGGGAAGAAGTTAAACTGGAGATGATCACAAGTTTCAGATCCAAAACTTTCGCAGCGGAATATACCGCTATATTCAAAGCGGGAAAAGATCCGGACAGAGAAACGGCGACAGTATCGCCCTTTTGGACCCCGGCTTGGATGAGATACTCCAAAACTAAGGCTCCAAAGTTGGGATTGATGGAAGTTTGTTTTGCCCTAAGCGATCCCAAATTGCTCGTAACAACTGTAAAAAATTCACCGATCAATCCCGAATCGGATGGGTCGGAAACCGGATCTATCTTTTTGTTTATCGATACTTTGTATTCCCTGATTTCTTGAAACGCTTTAGCAGTCAGTTTTGCCGCTTCGATTTTTTCCGAATAGTGGGGCTGAATTTTCTCGGAAAGAAAATATTCCACTAAGAATATTCCAAAAAGTGAAAATACGACTAAGAGCAAATAATATAGAACGGACTTATTAGAAGAATTCCAATACATTCCCTTCAAGGTAATAACTCCTTTCCAAGAAATAGGATCAATATCAAACGAACGATCACGGATGCCGTGAGTAAAGACGCCAAAGTTTCCAACCAACCTTGCCTATCCATCCAAACGGCGATCAGACCGGGAATAATATGGCCAACCGCCCTTACTTCCGATTCTAACTGGACAACCTCCGTAAAGATCCGAGGAAATATCCATTCGTTGCCGACCGCATCTAAAACGAATCCAAGTAAAAGTAAGATTGCCGTCCTTCTTTTTCCATACAATATTACAAATTTTGAAATGAATTTCCCTAGGCCAAAAACTCCCAAACTTACGGATAATGTAAGAAGAATATTGACCGGATTCTGGAGCTGTAAAGCAAAGTAGCCGGGAACGACCAACCCACCTGCGATCCCGAAAAATTCGGAAAAGAATAGACTGATGCCTAGTCCTATACCTATGGAAACACTTAATAAGTCCATATCATCCTTTCATCATTCCTGTTTGTTTTAAATGTTCCAGAAGTTCTAAGCCTAGACCGCCTATGTTCCCCAATCCGACTATCATCGAATTAGAAGGTAAAAATATTTTGAAAAATCCCAATACTTCGCCCGCATTCATAGATTTCAGATTTTCCATTTTAGGATTTCCTGAACTTAATTTCAAACAGGTCTTTTGGAATACTTCTGTTTCTTCTCCGGCAATCAAAATTAGGTCGGGAGAATTTTTCTTCCAAGATAGGATTTCTTTTGCCATTTGTTCGGATCTTTCCGGTCTATCCTTTCTACAATTGACAAGAGCCACTTTATATGAATATGCCGGGAAGCGTAAGATGGCATTCTCCCAAATACTTGCAGCAGATCTGGGATCGTTTGCCGCAAAACCGTTTGCAAATGCGATCTTTTTTTCTCCCAGATCGTATTCTGCAAAAAAACTAGCGCCTAAATCGGGAGAATGAGACCACATTCCTTGGATTGCAATCTCAGGTTTTACCCCTAAAGACTCGCAGACTTCCAGCGCAAGGATCACATTTTCAGGATGTTCATAATATGCAAAACCTTGCATATAGTTTAGATGTGAATATTTTCCGGGATGAGTGGGAATGATTTCAGTCTTTTTCCTTTTTGTTATTTCTTGGAAAAAAGGAAAAAATTCTTTTTCGGAAGTAAATAAGACCTTCGATTCCGGAATGGATCCGCTTAGAGCCAAAGCTACGTCCTTCTTTTCAGGACCCATAATTTCCAGATGATCCTCTCTTATGTTTGTGATGACTGAATGCGTGGCCCTTACTAATTTTTCTTCCGAAACTTTCTGGTTGAATGGGACAAGGGCCATACATTCTAAAACGATCGCATCCACACCTTGTTTTTCAGCTTCTTGGATCGCAAACTTCTGTTCTAAAATGTTGGGGGCTCCGTATCGGATAATATTTTTTTCGGAACCGTCCGGTAATATAAGTCTCGGAACAGTTCCTGTTGTTTTGGCAAGCACCCGATATCCACCCTTTTTCAAGCCGGATGCAATCAGTCTAGTGACGGAACTTTTTCCTCGAGTACCATTCACATGAATTCGGATCGGGATCTTATTCCTTCTATAAATATGAAGAATATATTCTGCAAATCCGAATCCTAATAGAATTAGAAGTAATGGAAATAATATTAGCAATTCGGACACGTAAAGAATGTGTTTCCAAACAAGTCCTTAGGTCAACTGAGATTAGCTTAAGTTCAAAGAAATCAATGTGATATCGTCTTGGGGTTCTTTATCTCCCAAATGGGCTTTCATTTCGCGTATGATCTGAGAATGTAATTCCAACCCGCTTAGCCCGGACTCTCTGAAAATTTTTTCTATTCTTTCTTCTCCGAATGGATTTTGTTCCGAATCGAATTCTTCAAATATCCCATCGGTTAACATGAGTATGGAATCTCCTTCCGAGTATTCGAATTCTTCTTCCAAATATTCCATTTTCGCGTTCAAACCCAGAAGAGAGCCTGTTCTTTCCAGAAGGTTAATTCCCGATTTGGATTTCCATAAGAGTGCGGGATGACCTCCGGATGCGAATCGGATCTTTCTTTCGATCGTATCCACATCCAGGATAAAACAGGAAAAGTACATCTGTAAATTCTTAAAGTTCCGACAATAATCCGTATTGATCCCCTTGATCAGTTCCAAGGGAGAATCCGCCAGATATTTTAGCGGTTCGTAAACACCTTTGATTGTCATCGTGACTAGCGCAGCCTGTACCCCGTGCCCGGTAGCATCCGCCAAGATTACCCTAAGTACACCGGGACGAAATTCGAATATATCGAACCAATCCCCTCCTACCTCCATTACCGGAAGATAATTTACAAAAGTTTGAACTCCCGGAATGGAATAATCGATCGGTGGAAGTAAACTGTTCTGGACCTTTTTTGCCAGATTCAATTCTTCCTTCATCAAACGATAAAATCTGGTAAGCTCTTTGGAGCGCGATTCCACTTCCGCTTCCAGATTTTGTAGGAGGTCCAACCTTTCTCTATCCACGGTTTTTAGTTCTTCTACGGTTCCTCTCAGCTTCTTTTGGATGGAAATCCTGTCTGTTATATCCCTAAGTATCAGAGTATATCCTTTTCCGGAGGAAGTATTTACTTTGGAAACGGAAGCTTCTAAAATTGGTTCCGATCCATTCTTACGTTTGGCTCTAAACGGACCGAAAATTCCCCTGTCGGAACTTTCTCCTATCTTCCGTAACACTTTAGAAAAAAGTTTATTACGTCTTTTCGGGAGTAAAAATTCCAAAGACTTTCCGTTCACTTCCCAAGAAGAATATCCGAACAATTTTTCGGCTGCCGGATTCATCATTACGATTTCCATGGATTCGTTCACGGATAAAATAGAATCCAAAGAAGTTCTCACAAGTTCCGAAAGTCTTTCTTCGGATTCTTTGAGTTTTACCTCTCCTTCTTTTCTGGAAGTCACATCACGCAGATATACAGCAATCTCCTCGACGGAAGGAAAGATACGGACCTCGTACCAAATATTTTCTTTCGGATCTAAGATCTCTAAGTCCTTGGGGAGTCCCGTATGCATGGATTCGATCATCGCAGGGAACAATGCGCTATAATTAAATTGAGGAAGTATTTCGGGTAATCTTCTGCCTACTAAATTCTCTCGGATAATATCCAGAAGTTTTTCGGCTTCGAAATTGGCGTATAAAATCTTAAGGTCCCTATCCAGGGACAAAAATGCGTCCGTAATTCTTTCTAAGATCCGAATTACGTCTTTTCTAGAAGCGGATTTGAAGGGGGTGCGCGATCCGGAAGATTTTTCCTCTGCTTCTGACATAGGAGATCAAAAGTATCTCCTTAGCTAAAGCAAGGTCAAGAAATCTTTTCCGAAGCTGGGATCATGATATGAAATGTAGCGTATTCTTCCTCGGAACTTTCAACCTCTATCTCTCCACCCATTTCACGAACGATTTCATAACTAACGGATAGCCCAAGCCCTGTTCCGACCGTAGTTGGCTTTGTAGTGAAAAATGGATCGAAAATACGATTAATATTCTCTTCACTGATTCCGATTCCCCAATCCTTGACCGTGATCTTGACGAAGCGGGTATCTCCTCTTTCGATTATCGACTGAGACACTTCGATCTTTTTTTGATCCGTTTCAAAAGGATACTTATCATTCAGAGAATCCCTTGCATTAGTGATCAAATTTAGAAAAACCTGTTTTAACTTTTGAGGCTCACCTACTACCAAAGGAATTTCGCTATCAGCATCCACTAAACGATCCATTCCTTCAATTCGGATCCCGTCTCGGACTAAGAATGGCAACAAAAGTTGAATGGAAGAATACATAATTTCTCCGGTAGAAACAAACGCCTTGATACCTTCTTCTTTATGAGCAAAACCTAATAAACTTCTTACGATTCCGGAAATTCTTTCGCTTTCGCGGATGATCACTTCCATATTTTTGGAGAGAGATTCGTTTTCTTCCACCTGAGTACGAACCATCTCGGCATAATTCAGAATGCCGGTAAGGGGATTATTGATCTCGTGGGCAACTCCAGCCGCCAAGGTGCCAAGCGCTTCCAATTTTTGTCTATGCCTTTGGGATTCCATCCTTCTCAAACGATCCGAATCGGATTCTTTTTGTTGGGTGGTGTCTGAGATCGCAAGTAGGATCGCACTGATCTCTCCTTGTTTTGTAACCGGAGAGATCCTGATATAATAATGACTTCGTTTACCTGTGAAGCTGCTCCATTCTTCGAATGCTTCCGGATTTCCCGTATTCAATACTCGGGTAATGACTGCTTGTAGTTTTAAAGCATCAGAAGTTTTTAATACTTCAAAAAAATTTTTTCCCTGGATCTCTTCCGTGGGAACTCCCGTAAATGTCCTATTTATGAATAATACATTGCCGTTCAGGTCCATGATGACCACAAAATCCATTCCTTCCAGCAAAAAGGAACGCCAGCGATAGTCCGAATCTTCCAATGAATAATCTTTGAGAAGACCTTCCTCATCCAATTCTTGAAATTGAACAAGAACTCTGCCTTCTTCCGTTGGGATCCGGTTTGCTCTTACAAATACCTTTTTGTATCCGTTTGTAGAAAGAAGTCTTGTCCTTGCGGAAAACACTCTAGGAATTTCATGTTTAGATTTGTCTAAGAATGCGTCCAGAAGGCTTTCCTTATCATCGGGATGCGCAAAATGGCACCATCTCATTCTTCCTTCGATCTCTGATTTTTTCTTTCCGGAAATATCCTCGAACTTCTGGTTTACTAGTGTGATGGTTCCATCTCGTTCCACCAAAAAGGCGGCTAACGGTTGGTGTTCGAATAGGGTACGATATTCGGAAGAAGACGCAGCGGCTAGTGTGTTTTTTTGATCCAAGACCTTCCTCCTCCTTCTTTCTTTTTATCATCCGTACCAAAACTAAGTGATTGAATAGTATTCGATTTCGGGTTTCAAGAATCCTAGATCTTCCGATCAGGCTCTTATAGTTAATGGGAAGAGAGAGCTTGTTTAAATATTACAAATTTGGAAAAAAAAGAATAAGCAGGATAAGTCGAGATGCTGGTTTGTCGTGAATTGCAGTGAAATCGTGATATTTTCATCTGTTGCTTCCGATCCGTTAGAATAGAAGCAACAGAATTAACACAGAAATGTCAGTAAACTTTGATCAATTCTACTTCGAAAATCAGCGTAGAATTCGGAGGGATTGTACCAGCTCCGGAACTTCCATAGCCCATTTCAGGAGGGATGGTCAATTTACGGATCCCACCTTCTTTCATACCTTGGACTCCTTTGTCCCAACCTCGGATCACCTGTCCAGCACCCAAATCAAAACGAAAGGGAGTCCCTCTATCTTTGGAGCTATCAAATTTTTTTCCGTTGGTAAGCCACCCAGTATAATGAACGGTTACGTTAGACCCATTGAAGGCCTCTTTTCCTGTACCCTTTTTGATGTCCTTAATCACAAGACCGTTCTGCCCTTGAGCAAATACACCTAGGCTTAAAACGAATGCTGAGATTAAAATAGCAGTTAGTATATAGATTCTTTTTAAATTCATTTTCCTCTACCTCCAGTACGTCTGACGGAGCTTCCGAATCCTCCCGTGGTTTGGCTTCCATGCACCTTATTGTGACTTGGCCCACCTTTTACGGTTTGTTTTTTATCGAATTCTTTTTTCCATTCTTCGGCGTCCACCACCGTCAAAACTTTTCCGGAAACCTCGTACTTGTTTAAAGCTTCCAGGGCTTTTTTGGCCGCTGCATCTTCCATTTCCAAAGAACCGTATCCCAGAGAACGTCCTGTGAGTTTGTCCTTTTTGATAGAAATATGTTCTGCCTTTCCATATTTAGAAAATAATTTTTCCAAATCTTCTTCCTTCCATTCTTGAGGAAGATTGCCCACTGAAATCTTCATACCGCCTCCTTTTGTATATCGTGACGATTGATACCGGCCTTCTACTTTCTTAAAAAAAAACCGGTTAGATCACCCATTCTTTCAGGTCGGGGGGAAATCGAAAGCGCATTTCATAATCACCATTTTGAAAAAGAAACCGGCGGAAATTTAGGTTGAGGCTCCTACTTTGCCGTAAATACTACCCAAAAGACCCGGTTCGGGTATTCTCCCTTCAAATTTTCCAGGAATAGGATACATGGATATCTTCTTAATCATCGTAGTTGTTATGGCTGTACTCGGGGTAATGGACTTACTCGTCGGAGTTTCCAATGACGCAGTGAACTTTACGAATTCGGCAGTCGGCTCTAGAGCGGCTTCCAGAAAAATCATCCTGATCGTTTCCGCATTCGGCATATTACTGGGGGCCTTAAGCTCCAGCGGAATGATGGAGGTTGCCAGAAAAGGGATCTTTCATCCGGAATTTTTCAGTTTAGCCGAGTTGATGTTCTTATTTTTGGCGGTGATGGTTTCCGATATCATCCTTCTGGACTTATATAATACCCTTGGACTTCCCACTTCCACCACCGTCTCCTTGGTCTTCGAATTATTAGGAGCCTCCTTGGTCCTTGCAATTCTCAAAACGGATACCTTAAACGACGCATTTAAGATCATAAACTCCGAGTCCGCTTTAAAGATCATCTTTGGGATCGCTTTGTCCGTGATACTCGCTTTTTTTGCTGGACTGATCCTGATGTTCTTTTTCCGACTCATCTTCAGTTTTCGTTTAGAAAAAACTCTTTTGTGGTTCGGCGGGATTTTTTCCGGACTGGCTATCACAGTTGTGATCTTTTTCATTCTTCTAACCGCAATGAAAGGATCCACATTCTTGAGTAAGGAAACTTTGGGATGGATCCAAACCAATTTTAAGACCATTCTGACCTTAAGTTTTATAGGTTTTTCCATCCTATTCCAGATACTGATCTTCTCCAAAGTAAACGTTCTAAAGATCGTCGTATTATTCGGAACCGCCGCACTTGCAATGGCATTTGCAAGTAACGACTTAGTGAACTTTATCGGAGTTCCGATCGCAAGTTTACAGACGCACCAACTGATCAAAGCAGCCAATTGGGATGCAAATTCCATGGCAATCGGTTTGGGAAAAGAAGTATTTACCGACAATAGACTTTTGCTCGGCGCCGCATTGATCATGATCTTCGCATTATTCAAATCCAAGAAGGCGGAAACGGTAACTAGGACCGAAGTAAGTTTAGGTTCCCAAGGAGAAACCATAGAAGCATACCAATCCAGCATGGTAGCGAGAGTTTTCATACAGATTGCGGTTGGGATCTATTACCCTATCAAAAGATTTTTACCTTCCATCATCCGTACCTGGATCTCTTCCAGATTCAAACAAACCGGGACTTTGGAGCTGGTCCGAATGCATGAAAGTGATGCTTTCGATCTCTTAAGAGCTTCCGTTAATATTCTCATTGCTTCCGCTTTGATCCTGATCGGGACGATAGAAAAACTTCCGCTCTCTACCACATTTGTCACTTTCATGGTGGCAATGGGAACCTCACTCGCAGACGGAGCTTGGCAAAAAGAAAATGCGGTCAATCGAGTCAGCGGAGTCCTAACGGTTGTGGGCGGATGGTTTATGACAGCCGTCTTTGCTTCCTTTACAGGAGGATTTATAGCAGCCTTATTTTACTCTTTCGGTTTCACAGCAGTGCTAATAGTTTTAGTATTGACGTTTTTTTTGGTGTTTGCCTTCAATCGTGTCCACAAAAAAAGAAAGGCAGAATACGATGAGAACCTCGAAAAACTTCTGCTCTTGACCAAACACCCCGAAAAGGCGCTTTCTAAATCTCTTTCTTCTTTATTAGGAAATTTGTTATTAGCGAAAAAAGCCATGAATACTCTTTCTTCCGGATATATCGGCGGAAAGAAGAAGGACTTCAAACAGGCTTCTAAAATATTAAAGAACCTGAAAAAAAATTACGAATCTTCCATCTCAGCTATTTTAAGTTTGGTGGACAGACATTTCGACGAGTCAGACTTCCAATCCATCCATCCATTCACAAGTGCACTCGGTTATATAGATAGAATCGCGGAGAATCTTACAAATATACATAGGAACACTTCGGAAAAAATAGATCGTTTTCAAACCGGACTTACCAAAGACGAAAGAGAAGATCTAAAAGAATTGCGTAAACTCGCAGAAGATCTTTTCGAACTTCTGGCGCAATCCGATAAGGTGCCTGGTTTGTTAGAAAAGGCAAGGTCGGGTAAAAAGGTGAAAGAACTTTCGGATATTAAGATCCGGATTTACAAAAACCAGATGAAACGTATCCGCAAAGGGGATAGCAAATTAAAATCCAGTGTAGCTTACTTCTTAGTGATCGAAGAACTTGTGGATATTAACGAAAACTTATTCGCTCTTGCAGAAGAACTGGTTTGGGTCTTACCTTGGATAGAAACTAAAAAGAAACAATTCGCAAAAGGGAATATCGGTCCTTCTGTGGAATTTCCAAAAATTAAAGATAAGAAGAAAAAGAAGAAATAATTAGAAGGAATCTCGCACGGAGTTCAGAGAGGACGCGCAGAGCTAATTAGACGGTGTTGGAATTCCAACGAGCGGTTCAGGAAGAGGATTTTAATGCTGTAGGAGCTCCAACACGCGCAGCAGGCCCAAAAATCTTCCGTAATATCCGATGTAGGAACTCCTACATCGGATACATAAACCCTCGGTGACTCCGTGTCTCTGTGTGAAAATCCCTCAAAGTCTCTTTTGAACTCTGTGTCTCTCTTACCCAGCGTTTTTTGAATACAGGATCGGCCCGAAAGCGGTCAAAAGTAGAGTAAGTGTCAGAACGATAATCGGAATTATGATATGTTCGTGTCTTACAAAGAAGCTCTTACCTTCTAAACTTTTATCCTCGATCAACTGCTCTCTCACTACGTGTTTGGTCAACAAGTGATTGAGTGCCACCGGTGGGGTCAAATATCCAAGTTCGAAGGAAACGAGCGCAGTCATCCAGAAGTTCAAAGGATGGATCCCGTTTGCCTTAGCGATAGGATACAAGGTCACCGAAACCAGAATCACTGCGCCGTACGGGTCCATTAACATACCGATGATCACAAGAGCGAATGTCAGGATAAGCATCGCGGACAATGGAGAACCAAGTTGGGTCGGGAACAGATTGATCACTTCCGATCTTTCAAAAACCCCGCCCATAGAAGCGGACATTCCCATCAAAAGCAGAAGAGCTCCCAAGTGAGAACCCGCATCATACGAAGTTCTAGCAAGTTCCACTTCCTCCGTATGGATCTCTCCATTCTCTAATTTTTCCTTTTTGGAAATACGATAGTCGATGAACAATAAAGCAAGCATCGCAATCGGAAGAATATAAGGAGCCGTTCTTTCGTCGAAATGAGTACCAAGAGCAAGCACTATCGTGAGAACGATCGCAACTGAAATCACCAAATAAACCGATAACGATTTGAGAGCTTTTAAAGATTTACCTAAAGCATCTTTTTCAGGACGGATCTTCCAGGTTTCCGTTCTGCTAAACCAACTTACGATCAAGAAGAAGGTAGTTGATAAAGCAAAAACTCTCCAACCCCAATAGAACAATTCATCCGTAGTAACTTCCAAATTTAAAGAGGCCACAATTACCACAAGTAGACAAGGAGGTAAAACCACTCCCAAACTACCGGACATTGCGGTAGCAGCGAGCGCTCTTTCTTGGCTCGCGCCTGCTCTTCTCAATTCCTTAAAAATGGTTGCTCCTAATGCAAGCACAACAATCCCGGAAGCCCCGCTATAAGCGGTAGGAAGAGCCGCGACCACAACAACGATCACCGCCATTAGTTCCGAAGGGAATTTCCAAGGATTCAAAAGATCGAAAAATCTTCTACCTAAGGACGTATCTCTTAAAAGAATACCGGTCCATACGTACAAACCGATCTGTATATACAAGGAAGCATGTGCGGTCAATTTCTGAAGATAGATCGCAAGTCCCGCGGGATGATGTTCCAATAAGAAAAAATACAAACCGCAGACGATCGCCATCCATGCGTACAAAGGAACGCATAATAAGGCGTTCGAAAGTTTGGTATTCTGTTTACCTTCTCCATTTTTAAAGAGAGGATTTCTTAAATTATAAAAGTTTAATCCTGCCAAAAGTATGAGACCTGCAACCCAAAGTACTTGGATCTGAGCCTCCACACCTTTTTGGAGAGGATACATGAATGCAGCAGATACCATTATAATCGTATTTGCTACGATCTGACTCCATTCCGTAATCTTCTCTTCTTTGGAGTTCTCCGGATTTCGAAGAGCGATATGATATCTTCTGGTAGTGGAAACGGTTCCAGCTACGATCAATAAAAATACCATCGTCATAGGAATATAATCAATGGCTGAGATTGTTAGCCAGGAAAGCCTGCGCTCGAATCCGCAGTATAATTTTTGTCCGGTAGTAAGAGAGCCTGCAAGTTTCTCCAACTCCAATTGGGTTTCGGTAGGCCCGGTAGGAACTCCTAGATTCTTCCCGCCGCTCGTATCCCCTAGACCGATATCATCCAAGGCGTCCATATCGGCTTGGCTGACTTCCGCTTTTGTCTCGGTTTCCGCACTCGGATCCACGATACAAACATTTCGGATCATTGCATAGTTCGGCCAAATACTGCCGCCTAAGCCTAATAGCCTAGCTTGGACAAGCTGGCTTCCACTTTGAACAAGGGGGACGAATAAAAAGAATAATACCGCCCAGGAAACGATTTTTCTCCACATAGAATATCCTCTGGAATCTGCGATTGATTGATATAAGATAAGCGGGAAAGATTTTTCCCGCCTTTTTTATGTTAGTTTTGGAAATTATTCCAGGTTATCCGAGCACTCTACGGCTTCTTTATCCGCACTGCAACGAACCCTTTTCATTAATTTCAGAATGGTAGGATGATATACTTTTTTGTCTCTCAGCCTGATCCGGACTTCTCTAAATTTTTCGAAATAGTTCTTTTGAAGGTCTTTCGGAACTTCTAACCAATATTTGGCCGGAATTTCCTGCTCTGCCTTTTTGGTAAGGGAAAGCATAGAGTCGAACTGAGTCGCCGCCCACGCTCTGGAAGTATTTCCGAATCCTTCCGCAAAATCCTTATGACGAGCCACGATCTGGAAGGTCAATTGGCCGATCGGAAAACGAACGATACCTCCATTCGGAGAAATTCCCTTCATAAGTTCCAAAGGTTTGATCCCGATCGCGGGAGAATAACAAGCATCCGCTCTTCCGTTATTAAAGATACCTGCGAAAGTTGCGATCTCTGCGGGAACCATAGAAGCTCCTACGATATCCACCATTGTAGTGGCAGCCTGATCGTACGTTAAAGTTGCGATCTTCTTTCCGGCCAGATCCTTAATATCTTTCAGATTTTTATCTCTGAGTAAAAGATAAACCGCACCGCCTGGGAACATAGCCATCGTCTCATAGTCGCCGTCCGTGTTCAGTTCCCTTACTTTAGGATTTGATAATGCTTCGATCGTTTTGCGGAGAAGGTCATAACTTGGTAGTGCACCGATCGCCTCGATGGATCCGGATTCATGTACATAACTCCTTACCCTAAGCGAAGTTAATAATGCCATATGACATTTTCCAGCTTTGAAGTCGGAATTCGCTACCACTTCGTCCGTATAAGCTTTCAGGTCCAGACGAATTCCCCATGTTAAAGCTTGCGCTTGGTATCTTTGCGCGGCTTTGAACAGGTCTCCATGTGCGCCGGAAGGATCGAATACACACATGGATCGATCCACAGTCTCCGCTGCTCCCACACCTACGGACATCCAAGTCCCAAGAATAATTACCGATAGAATGAGAAACTTCTTCATATAGTTTTTTTCCTTAAAGGTCCCTTTTTTTCGTTTTCCACCCAAGAACCCGCTCATAGATCTTTTAACAGATCGTCTTCTTCTTTATTGTTTTTCTTTTTTCCCGGAAAAGAGGAAAAGTTAATCGGCCCTCTATGTCCGGTCTCTTTCATCCAAATTTTATCGGATTCATGACGTGATAAATTCTCCGCAAACGCTTCCAAGAAAAGATATTCTTTCTTAGCAGGTATTTGGCTTAGAACTTTAGAATGTTCTAATATAAGTTTTTTGATCTTTTCCGCGTCGCCTTTTCCGGCGGCAGCCTGGATCTGGAAAGCTCGAGAAAGCCGGACCCCCGCCTGGTCTCCCAATTTAACTGCTTCTTCCATTTGTTTGGAAGCATCCTTTCCTTCCGGAGTAGCGCCCGGAACGGAAAGCCACACAACAGCTTCGAGAGCCAATGGAGTTCCCCACCATTTTTTAGGATCCAAACATTTGGATCCTCCAGCAACTACGCTTGGCACTTCTCGAGTGATCCCGGCATACCCTTGAGAAGCAAAATCATGAAGGATTGCGAGTAATCCGGAAGAAAGTCCCACTAAATAATATAACTCTTCGTCTTCACTAATGGAAGGACATTTCCCGTTCCATTCGCCGAAGTATTGCAGGAATCGATTATGCGCGTCACCGTATCTTTTTGCAGCTATTCCATGGTAACGGATCTGTCTAGCCTGGTTGTCCAGAGCTTCGTCCCCCTTACCTTTACGAACTGCAGCTATATACAGAAGTTCCGCTTCTTGTGCCTGTTTTTCCGCACACATTCCCGCTCCCATCTGGGCAACCATCGTTGCAAGTTCTACAGACGCTCCGGTTCTTTCGAATGAAGACACTAGAGGTCCGAGCGCGGTTCCTCCGTTGCAGATCGCGTCCAAATCATCGGAAGCAAGATAATGGGGAACCAAATGGTCTTGGGCATATGAGTTTAAAGTTTTACCGGTAACTCTATATACGATGGAACAGTTTGCCAGGGTAATTGTAACAATCGTTACAAAAAAAAGGATTCGTTTATTCATTTTATTTCGGGGGTTATTTTTACTTAGAAATATGGGGGATTCTGGAAGAACGTACAGAAGGGTTTTACTTCGTCCAATATTTTTTTTCTAATGAGCGTTTTATTTTATGGTGCAGTGTTTCCTAAAAACAATCAACCTACTGGAGAAGTAACCCGAATCTTTTCGATGAGTGATACCGTCTCTTGGTCAGGTTCCACACCTAATTCCTTTTTCAGGATTTTCTTCATGTCTTCAAATTTACGCAAAGCCTCATTCTTACGATCCAACGATTGTAAAGATTCAAAATGAAATCTCCAAGCTCTTTCGTCCAGATCATCCAGACGGATCCAGCTCTCGGAATCGGAAAGTAGAGAATTTGCGTCCCCCGCTTTTTGGGAATATTCGCATAGGATCCTATAAATTTCGATCAGGTTCTTGCGTAGATATTCACGTTTTAACTCCGATTCAGGGAAATAAAGATCGAATTCGAAAAAGTCTCCCGTATACAACTCTTGGGCTTCCCTATAGGACTGCACGGCTTCTTCTTCTTTTTTATTTCGAAGTAACTTCCCTGCCGTTTCGAACTTTTTCTCGAATTCCACAAAATCGGCTTCTACCAGATCTGGATGGAAGAATAATCTATCCTCCGCAAATACGACAGCTTCCGGATTTCCTAAAATTTTACGAAGACGGAAAAGTAGAGCATGCAAACTATTAAGAGCGTTTTTTTCGGACATTCCAGGCCAAAGATTCTCTAAAAGTTCCTCTTTATGAACACCTTTACCAAAACGAACTAACAGTAGTTTAATGAGTTTAAGTAATTTTTTCTTACTGGAATATTCGGCTGCAGGGATTTTCTTTCCATCCAGATCCAATTCCAATGGACCAAGAGCTCTTACGCTCAATTTTTTAGGATTGCGGTCTTTCTCTTTGATCGACTTGGATTCGGGACCTTCCCCACCTGCGCCCTTGGCTTGTACTCCAAAAGAGGAAGCCTCCGACTTGGACATCCACTTGGAAACGGATTCCTTGAATTCCATCCTAACTTCCCTTTCGGATTTATTCACTGTCAGGAAGCTGTCCACGCAGAACATCAGGATCAAAAAGCTAAAGTGAGAAGTATACGGAATACCTAATAAATCACTGGCAACCAAGATGTCCGCGATCAAACTCGCGAAAAATAATACCAATCCGTAAAATAGGAAATGGTTTCTGAATCTGTTCTTTCTGAATTGATTCATTACTTTGATCACAGTCCATACGATCATCAGTATCCCTGAAAGGAAGATAAACTGCATGATGGTAGGTTGATCCGTTTCATAAATAACTATTCCCAAAGATGGAAAATGTTTTGGATGAGCAACGCTCATGGTATAAGCGTTAGGATCCTGTAAGAGTATTCCGGCAAGGATCAAGTTCATAAACACGTAGAGTAGGATGAAATCCCTGCTAAACAGTTTTTTATAATTATTCACGAATAATGCGATAAACGTGGCGAATATAGCCGCTGTCGCATTCTCCATTCTTTCCCAGATTAAGGCTTTTTCCGGAATTTCTACGTTAATGGTTTGGATAAAACAGAATAGATACCAGCCGTACGCCACTTGTAATAAGGCAAAGTAAAGTAGGTATGCTTGTTTACGATTTCTAAAATATAAAACCAAATTATGAATCGTACGGTAGACTAATACAGTCACCACCAAGTAACATGAAAGCTGGTAATACGTCATATCCACTTTTCGTTTCCTATCTTATCCGGATTCCTGCAACCCATTTATGAAAACGGGACAAAAATTGTGACTAAATGCTCACTATTTTTAAATGCAAGTATTTGAATCGTTTTCCTTCCTTTTTTTAAAAGAATATGTAGCACGTTCTAACGATTGTTATGAAATAATTTGACTTTCGACTAAAATCGAACGAAAACTTTTGCGAAACTGTAGCAAAAGAAAATCAAAATTGCACAATACCGATCGAGTGAAGGCTCACTCATAAGTTTTTTCTTACATTCAATCAACGTGTATATGAATTTTACATTTTAGTCCTATAGATTTTTCTAATTTAGATCTCCGCCCCTCCGATAAAAAAAAACCGAAAGGGTTTTTTCCCTTTCGGTCATTTCGACATTTAGTTTTTCGAAATAGCTAGGAGTGTTTTAAGGGCAGACAATCAGAGACGCAGGATCCGTTACGGCTTGTCCTACAAATCTCATTCCTCCTAACAGATACGGATCCGCAACTTGAGGAGTATCCATCGTGAAGAATTGTACCTTATCACTCTTCGCACTGATCGCACAAGATTGAGTTCCTGCAGGGTTCAGCAATTTAGGGAAGGTGATATCAGGAGGCATTGGGATCTCTTTCATAATACTGTTTACCATCGGGATCACAAGAGTGGTGACTAACGGAGAAATCACCGACTTGATACCGTCAGGATCCAGACCGAATGGATTGTAAGTTTGTCCTTCCAAAACTTCTACCGCATAATCCAAGTTATTGACGGGATCCAAAATCACTTGTAGTGCATTCAAGTTAGCGAACGCAGGATTATTGGTCGGATTAGAGAACATTTTGAAACGGAAATCGGCATCCGCAGCGAAACTGATCCTTACTGTTCCAAGAGTTTGTTGGTATCCGTTCGCTCTTGTATCCGCTTGGCAATCCGTGAGTTCGTCGTCCACAAGTCCTGCACAAGAGGTAGGTTTTTTAGCGATGATCTGCAATTGCATTTCGGTAAAATACAATCTCATCTTAGGCACTCCTGCGGAAGTCATAGGCTTGAACTTCACATTAGGTGCGTGGATCGGCGACATTACCATGTCGATATCATCATACGATTTTACCGGAGGGGCGATCATATTCGAACCGTTCAGTCCTTGTAGCTTGTTCCTTCCCGGCACTAAGATCGTAACCAAAGGAGAAGCTTTTAAGAAAGAAGTTGTCAAAGCGAACAAAGGATCTGCACCTGCAAACGCGTTCATTCCGTCGATGAATGCTTTATTCAGAACGATATCCAATCCCCTTCTCTGCCATAAATGGAAGGCAGCTTGAGAGATCGTATCCGTATGCATAGAGATCAAGAATCCAGGATTCGCAGCGGATTGACTGAACTGATAAGTAGAAGGAGGAGGATTTCCTGCATTCCAAGTACGAGTAGTCACCATCCCGGTTTTTCCGGATTGGGTCCTAAGACCTCCCACAGGGTTGAAACCGCTGGTAAATGCGAAATCCAAAGACGTGACTAACCCTTTATTAGTTCCGTCATGTTTGATAGTAGCATCCGTATTCAATTTGAACTTAACCGTTAACGGGAAGTTTCCAAGAGGTGCCGGTAGATAACTTGGTAATGTGATCGTAACTCCCGTATCTCTCAAGTCGGCAATCACCGAATTCAGAACGTTAGGAGCGATCCTTTGGACGATATCTCTGAGCATGTATTGGGTGATGATCTGTTTCACTTGGTCCACAGTCAGGTTCGCCATATTACTCAATTCCGCTCTACCTACAAGAGCTTCGATGATCGTGTTGAAACCTTCACTTCCGTGAATGTAAGTCATCGGTTCCGTATACATAAAGTCGGAATTATCTTCGCCAGGATACAAACCCGCCAAAGATAGGCCCAATGGGTTGGCCCAAGGACGAATGAAGAAGTTATTCGTATTAGACAGAATATTGGCTACACTCGGATTATCCGGGAAGTAATCGTCGTTTACCGTAAAAGGAGTCCTTACGGTCATATTGATCAAACCTTCGGAAGTCACGGTCATATTATTTCGAGCGCGTGCCAATGCTAAACGAGGTTTGGAAAGTTGAACGTTATTCCAATCGTAACCGGTCGGATTTAAAACTCCTTCCACAGCAGGGTCCCAGTTCAACTTAGCCGTTGTTCTGAATACGAGTAAGGCACCGGGTCCGTTAAATGCTCCATACCAGTCTTCGAATCGAGAAACAACCAAAAGATCTACTTCCGTATATCTGGATTTCAGATCCAGGCCCAATCCGGGAGCCACCGCTCCGGAACCAGGGTTAACCTTTAAGTCGGCGACTACGTTCCCTAATTGGGTTCCGGCTCCGGCAGCACAACCATGAGTCGCGTTATTCGATCCACAACGAACGAACTTAGGGAGTCTCATGTCGGTTACATAAACGTCTAAGGTTATCGCAGCACTTCCGTCCGCAATTCCACCGGAAGAAACGTTTAAGGTAGCGCTGTATTTTGAGAATGGTCCCGGAGCTATTCTTTCGATTTGATACGAATCGAAGAAACATGCAGGGAACGCACAGTCAACCGTATCGTCTCCGGCAGATCCAATATTTCCGTCAGGCCTACCGAAAGGAGAGAACACTGTGGAAGTATATCCGTTGTTTCTGTAAGATTTTACATCAGTCGGATAATGACAAAGACTCCAAGCAGCTTCTCCCCAATGGAACAGGTTTTTACACGCTTGCGGATAATTCGGATTGTTTTGGTTTTGTCCACAGTTGTTGGTAGTATAAATATTCCACCAATCCGCTCTGCTTACGCCGCTTGCCCTTTTTTTAGGGTGATAAGGAGGCCCGTTATCCGTAACACAGTCCGGGTGCCTCACCCAGCAATATCCCCTACCCGCACCGTTGGATTTAGCTCCGAACACGGGAATATATTCGAAATCCTTAAAGGCAGCTTCGTTCGCGTTACCGGACATCTGCCCATCCTGTCTCATACAAGCTTCGCCGATAGTCCAAGCCCCGTTCTCGAAAAACCTTCTCTTAGGAAAATCAGGCATTCCCAATAAAAATTCTTGGAAAGTACGAGGAGTTCCGTTCGCATCCTTCACTTTAAATGCGCCGGTCGTATATTTCTGGATGGCTTTTCCTAAAAACGGAAGCATTTGCGCTTCGTCCATCACACCGTTAGCTACGTAAGGAAGAACATTATTCGCATTCTCCAATCTACCGTAGTTGAAACTGAAATACTTACGGAACGTTTTTCCGTTCGTAGTAGCGATCTCGTAAAAGTAGGTATTCCCACCGATAGTAGGAGGAACTTGAGATGTGTTCAGGTTCAATGAGATAGTGCCGCTCATAGAACAAGGAGAAGCTGCACAAATTTCCTGAGAATTATTAGAACCTATCTTTTTCAGAAGGACCGATTGGATATAGTTTTCACCTACCACCGGATTTACGTAATTAGAAGCTAATGTTAATGCTGCCGACTGGTCGAATGTCATATCATTCGCGCCGTTCAAAGTGTATTGGCTTCCTTGCGTGATCCTATTTGTAAGGCTATAATCCAATCCCGTTCTAAACGTGACCGTATAATTTTCCAAAGCCACGCCGCCAATGGTCGCCGCGTCAGGAGTGATCGTTATCGTATAAGACTCCGCCGGTTTTAATTCCCTGTACGGATTGAAACGAAGTTTTTGACCGCTCATCCAGTAGAATTCCCCGCCGGGATTTGGACCGGTAAGATTTCCGGAAGTACCCGTAATAGTAAAATTCGCTTCGACTGTACTTTTGTTCATAGGGTGGGAAAAACGGATTTCCAACTCTTTGTATCGATCCACATTCTCGGTGGAGTTAATGAATAAGGTTGCCTGAGGATTGGTTGAACCGAAATCTACAGGAAGGACGGCAGTATCATTGTCCACGCTGTTATATGGAGGTTGAAGGTTCGGATTCGCTCCGAATATTCTTCCTCCAGAAAAGAATCCTAGGTCGAAAATATCCGACATTGCAAATCCTTTCATTTTTTCCGGGCTACATCCTAAAATGCCTACCCCTAAAAAGAAAAGGATCGCGAGTTTGATTCCCTTATCGACATTAGAAACTTTTATATTTTTCAGATTCATTTCCAGCCCTCGACTTATTTTTCCCAAAAAAATTCTCTTCATTATTCTCACCGGGTGAATACCGTAACGAACCTATCCCAATAGGTGTCCGAGTTTTCATCTTCGTTAAATCTGTCGTAGAATACGAATCCATCCGGGAATTGTTTTTTACCCGTGGAAGCAAGATCCGCAAAAATACCCATCAACACTCCTGCCGTATAGATCAGTGAGCTTTCGTCTTCTCTTTGTGTTTGGATCATATCCGACACCAAAAGTTTTTTAGCGTCTTTGAATATCGATTTAAGCGAATATGAACTTCTCATATCCGCTTCCAAATAAGAGTAGAATTCGCCGGTCTTTACGATACCCATCAACACTCCAACGGTGCTTCTTCCGTAAGGAGCGGAGACTTCTGCAAGATCCGCCGTATCCACACTTAATAAATTCGTAATTAAGTAATCCTGGGTGTTGGAGACGCCACGAGTGAGTCCACCCAGAAGATCCACGATAGCCGTAAGCTGTGCGTTCGTAGGGATATTGTCTATGATCATGTCCATGGAAAATTCCAAGGTAGGGATCAGACTATAGACAGAATCCGGATCGAAATAATCGCGGATACGGACAGCCCAATTTCCCAACCGATCCCATTCAGGATCATAGATATTTGCAACTCTTGAATCAGGGAAAGCGGCCGCCATATCGCGGATCTCTCCCAGATATGCCTCCAAATTGAACTGGATCGGTGTGGGACTTTCATTTGAAAGTTTTATTTCCCCCATCAAATCCGCGATTGCTTGGAAGGTAAGTTGTGCTCCGCTTGCTCTTTCCGGTCTTCCCATTTCGGCAAGCATTTGCACGAATGTGGATAGAAGGTCCGTCCTAGACATCAAGTTTAGCAGCCCGTCTTGGTATCTTCTTTCATTTTCCGCGAGAATAGAAAGTGGAGAACGTACAGGCTTATTGGAAATCGGATCCAGATACCGGAAGAAATACTCGGATTCGGTTGCAGAGTTACTTCTCACGCTGGAGTCGGAGTTGACGATTTTTACAACGTCGATTGTCCTTCCACCACTATTCGGTTCTGGATCCGTGATCCTTGCTAAAAGTGGTCTTGTTAAAGCGGCACTGAGTCCCGTTAGTATCTGGAATGGATTTTTGTTCAAGCTTGGACTTGCTTGGTCGTCCAAGGTCCATGCAAGAGAGAGGATTAAAGGAAGAAGTTTATTTCTCTGTCCCCAAGCTTCCTCTACTGATTTTCCATAAGTTACATTCGGACCGGAAGGTAGAACCTTATCCGGAGTTAAAAAAGAAAGTCTTTCCATAACGGCAAAGTTAGCCGCAATCACCTGAGGAATTACTCCATAGGAGTCATCCGGACTTGGATAAAAAATACTGTAAACGGAAGCATCTCCTAAACTGTTGAAGGTTAAAGAGCCGGTACCGCTGGTGCCATAGTCCCAAGCTTCCAAATAGAACATACTATCGCCTGGAATATCCGAGTAATTCTCTTGTAGGATCGGGATCCCAGGTTGTCTGAAATTAGGTTGGGTGGAACTCGCACAACCGGGCTTTATAAAGGTATTTTTAATTCTCCAGATCGCGTTGATACGATCCGCACACATAGCTCCATCCTGCAAAACGGGCCTTGCATTCATTAGACCGGTAAGACCGTTTGCGATCAGAGTCACAAAAGCGGCCATCTTGTACGGAACTCCGGCGCCTAAGGAAGCTCGAAGCGGAATTACAGCCACCATTCGTTTTTCATGAAGAAGCCATTGGAAATTCTTATAGATCGCTTCTTCGTCCGTATCTACCGCTCTTTCGCTTAAATTGTCTTTTGCAATTTCCCAAACAGGGATACTCCAGCCTCTGGCACCGGAAGCATTCGCTCCGGCAGCCACTGGAGTGAAAGAATTATTAGCTACTACCGCATCCGTTTCGCGCCCGCCAGGACCTACCCACTTACAAATAGTTCCGCCTGTGCAGGAACCGTTTGCAGTGTTCGAAACTTTAATTCTATATTCCGAGGTATTCCAGGAATCTTTATAGATTAGGTCCACACCGTTGGAATCTCTATAAAGTTTTCCATCCAAAGTGAGGACATTCCCGTTCGAATCTACGCGATTTTTATTATAGTAAGGCCCGCCCCCTGAGATCAAAACAGTACGGATCAATTTCATAATAAACGGGATCGTTTTGGTATAAACAGGATCATCCGCTGCCGGAATAATACTCGGATCCGGAGCTTCCAATAAAGTTAAAGTGGGAGTATTGATCCCGATAGAAAGTGCTGTCGGAGTGCTTGCATCCCCGTTCTTAAAGACCGCACCATCTACGGAACTTTGGTTCATAAAAGATTTAATCCCAATACTTCCTGTCATTGCGGATCTCATGGAGTAAATGCTATCTCCAACCGTAAGGACCCCACCCGTCATAGGTCCTCCGTTTCCGGAACCGTTAGGTTCCAATCTCATAATGGAAGTGTCTGCCGGATTCTCCCAACGGAATCCGTATGTGTCGGATAAAGTCAGGATAAACATTAAAGATTCTAATGCGGTGATAGGACTGCTGGTGATATTCACCGGATCTGCCCGATCGAGACCGGATGCATCCATGCGGATCAGTTCTCTGAGGGAATTATCCACTCCCGTCACATTAGAGGAGAAGTCGAACTTAGCGAAATTTTTCGCCATTTCCAAGGAAAGAAGAACGTCTGGATTAGCGGTATAATCCCCACCTTTCCCGAGCATGGGTCTTAAATAACGGAAAGACTCGGTTAAAATAGCACCGAGTTCGGCAGGATACGTAGCATCCCTATAATCCGCAAAAGTCGGATCAGAATATAAGTTCTCATTATCCCCGGTCGGAGCGGACGCCGTATAATAATGTTCTAAATTAATCACTAAGTTCTTTAGTACAGTCTCGGAAGATTTTGCGTCGCTAAATCCAGCTCTTTGACGAAAAGATTTTCCGACGGCAGAGATCATTTGGATCATTTTTTCTTTCATCACTCTGTCGGAAATGAGAGAAGGATCCACCATACCTTGTAAAAGACCGGAGATCGCCTGCTTCGCATTCGCGTTTTGGTTAATCGCTTTGTCTAATACGTCCTCCAATTCCACGAAAAGGATTCGAATTTCAGGATCTTTTAATACTGCGGAAACCTCTCTAAACTTGGTTTCCATAGTTTCTTTAGAATAGTTTGTGTACAGATACTTCAAAGCGGTTTGGCTCAAAGGTGCCAAATTACGAAGCACAGGTTTACGATATGTGCGTAAAGATTCCAACCAAGGCTGAAGAATATCGAATGCGTTATTCGGTGCCTTTTCTATACGATCTAAAAGGGAATGGACTCGGAGAAGAGATTGTCTCACATGAGCTTCCGGCTTAAGAAGAAGATCTCCTGAGACTCGTAAAAATCCCACGATATCCTCTCTATAAGGAATGGTCATCGAGGATTCTAACTTAAGATTGAAGTTAATAGGTTCCAAACTTTGGAAACCTGATTTGATGGAAGGATAATCATCGAACAGATTAAAAAGACGAATACCTTTATAATCGATATTATCGTAAAAAGTATCCGCGCTTGATTTCTCACCGCCTGCCTGACAGCCCATCCCCAGAGCCAAACATAGCGAGAAAAGAATGTGTGCTTTCTTTATATTCATATCTATTAGCTTATCCTAACAGTTTCTTTCCAAGTGTGCACAGCATAGCGATCGCTACATAAAGCGGGCTTATATCAGGCTTATATTTCCGATGCATTTGAAAAAAAATAAGCGAGACTCTATAAAAAGTTTCCGGGTGATTTTGGGTTCTTTTTAAAATAACAATTGTTATTCAATATAGGAATTTTCAATTGGGAGTCTCAATCTATCTTTTGAGACTTTGATTTTGTCTATTCGAATTAAAAGTATATTATAAAAAAGGAAACTACTCCCCTATCCCTTGGGAGATAAATTATAAATAACGAGTGTTTTGTATAATTAATTCTAGATTTCGTTCTAACTCGTCGAAGCGCCTACAAAATTCACCCGACCTAGAGGGCTCAGAATCGACTAGGGAATCCTTGACAACCTGCTCAGAGTTTTGAACTCTCTTAGAGCCAATGCCTACAGAGGGAATAGGAAGTCATAGCTACTACAATCCAGGAATTTGGTTCCAAATCCTATGGGCCATCACCCAATTCGGTACCGCACTTGGAATTCTCATGTTTCTTGGGCAATTGGTTTTAGAAAAGAAAACGGCCCTAAACAGGCTTTTGGCCCTGATTTTCCTGATTTTGGGCTTAATACAGGGTAGCTTTCTACTATTAGTTTCCGGTTTATATTTAGAATTTCCCAGGCTATCGCTTATCCAATTCCCCTTGATCGCTTCTGTAGGTCCGATCCTTTTCGGTATCCACAGCGTTAGTCAAGACAGAGACTCGGAAGAAATCTCTTATTTGGGATTAGAAAAAAAACATCTCCTTCTTCCTGTGCTCGTCTGGATTTTATATTTGCTGGCGATTCTGCTTCTTCCCCAAGACCGGATTGTGGATAAGATCTCAGTCTTTTTAAAAGAAACCGGTTGGAATGAGGGGGAGTTCCTACTTTCTTCCCCGCTTCTGATCCTGGTGTTTTATATAGGTCTTATCCTAAGAGGAAGTTCGGACCTTCTTCGTTGGGAGGTACTCAAAGAAGAATGGACCGCAAGAATTCTGGCATTCATGGTGATTTCTACCTTCGTGAATCTTGGTTTCGGTGCTATGTACTTATCCAATAAATCGCCGATTTTCCTTCTTGCTTGCTCCGCAATGATGGGCATAAGCCTTTGCCTTGCCTATCTGATCGGACACAAACGGCCTGAATTCTTCCAAGTGCTCCAGGAAGTAAGCCAGGCCACCAGGCAGAAATATGCAAGATCCCTACTCTCCGGTGTGAATCGTCATGCACTTAGAGATAGCCTAACACAACTCATGGAAAAGGAAAAATTATATAGGGATGAAAAGTTGGGGTTAGCAGATCTCGCGGATGAGCTTGCACTTTCCACCCACCAGGTCTCGGAATTGATCAATCAGGAACTGGGAAAAAATTTCTCCGCGTTTGTAAACGATTACAGGATCAAAGAGGCCTGTGAACTTCTCATAAAAGAACCGAACAGATCCGTTTTAGATATCGCATTCGAAGTTGGATTTGCCACGAAATCGTCTTTTCATCGAGCCTTCCAAAAATATACGGGTAAAACTCCTTCCGAATTTAGAGGAAGTTAATCCATTTGATACCAAACCAATCACTGCTCGACGTTGCAAATTGGTAAAAATTTATAGATTGGGACCAAATCGGCAGTTGCATTCGATCAATTGAGACGACTGTTCTCGAAAATTTCCGTAAGATATGGACAACCGAAAACAAAAACGGAGGAAACCGATGATCACTATTACAGAAAGACCGACCATTCAGGTTCCAACCAAACTTTATGAGAGAATGTCCCAAAAGGAAAAAAGTAAGAAGATCATGAAATGGATCCGATTTAGGGATAAAAAACTGCGGGGTAAATTCGAATTCTTAAAATACCAAGACGAATTGGGTTTAGCGATTACCTTAAGTTCCGCTGCCGGGATGATCCTATTTGCAGGACTTTATATCGCAGGGTTTATTCCTGCATGGGCATGTATCGTTGCAAACGGTGTGCTTGCGTCCATTCTTCATGAAGTCGAACACGACTTAATTCATAATTTATACTATAAGGATAATCTAAAGATCCAAAACTTCATGTTTTGGACGGTTTGGATCTTTAGAGGTAATACTGTCAGTCCTTGGTATAGAAGAATGATCCACACTCTTCATCACAAAGTATCCGGACATAAAGAAGATATAGAAGAACGTCTGATCGGAAACGGTATGAAATTCGGATTAAAACGTTTAATCACCATGATGGACGGAAATATGTCCTTCTTATTTCAATCCCATATCTTGCGCAGAGAGGCTCCTAAATTTAAAAGAAGTGAGATCACTCGCTCTAGTTGGCCTTACCTAGTGATCTATTTTCATCTCTGGTATAATTTCCTCTTCATCAATCTTTTCTATATCGGAAACGAATTACTCGGAAAACCCGTGGAAATTCCGGCTTGGTTGGATACGGTTCGTTACTTCTTAAATATTTCAGCAGTGGTGTATACCATTCCGAATTGGATCAGACAAACAAGCATTCAGGTAGTTTCTTCGAATATGCATTATTATGGAGACGTAAAAGGACTTCATGACCAGACCCAGGTTTTAAATCGTTGGTTCTTATTTCCTCTTCATCTATTCTGTTTTAATTTCGGAAGTACACACGGGATCCATCATTTCGTAGTGAACCAACCTTTTTATCTCAGACAAGCGGTAGCACCTTTCGTTCATCCTGCAATGAAACGTTACGGGATCAGATTTAACGATTTCGGAAGTATTTTCAGAGCGAATCGTTTGGGGAAAGGACAAACATTAGCAACAGCTTAGAGTAAAAACTTTATTCTTTGGTATGGGGATTCGGGCGAAGGCCCGGGTCCTTCCGATCTTCTCACTTTATTACAAATCATAGAAATCGTTTAAAGCGCGAAAGTTATTCCTTTTCCTGCCGTATACAGATCGGAAGTTAGTCCTGCCAGATGCAGGAAAATAGACTTAGAACCTATCTTGAATTCCAAGTTTCCCAAATTTTGATCAGCGGGAACGTTTTGTTTGCCCAGGTTCTCTCCTATTCCCCTTCCCTAATCACTTGGGGAAGGACATTATTCGCGGCAAGTCTTCTTGCCTCAGTCCTTTGGTTTAGAAAAAGACCCTTCTTCTTTCCAAGTCAAAAAGAAAATTGGATCTCCTTTTCTTTAGGAATTCTTCTCGCATTTCATTGGGTGACTTTTTTTGCTTCCGCGCAAGAAGCGTCTATCGCAGTGGCCGTGCTAACACTATTTACACATCCTGTCTGGACTGTTTTACTCGAACCTTTGTTTTTTCCTTCTAAGATCCGAAGTTTAGACTTGGGACTCGCTGCGCTCGTGCTTTTCGGTATGTGGATCTTAGTGCCAAGTTTTGATCCGGAAGGCAAATATCTTTTGGGAGTAGTATTCGGACTTACCTCTTCCTGGGCAATGGCATTCCGAAATATTCTTACTAAAAAATATCTTTCGGGTCACGGATCCACACAAGTGATGTTCCACCAGACGTCAGTTACATGTTTAGTCTTAAGCCCTATTTTATTCTTCGAAAACTTATTCGTAACTCCCAAAGATTGGGGCTTGGTATTTCTTTTGGGAGTTTTCTTCACTGCCGTCGGACATACATTCTACATCAAATCCGTTTTCAAGATGAAGGTTAAAACCGCAGGATTATTATCCACAGTTCAACCCGTATATTCCGCCATACTCGCCTGGGCAATCTTGCAAGAAGTTCCGAGAAAGGAAGAATTTATAGGAGGAATTCTGATCTTATTCGCCGCTGCACTTGAATCGTTTCGATACGGAAAAAAAACGGAATAGAAGAATGCTCACTCTAGTAGACGGATCTGCTCCTTTTTTCCTGGAATCCAAAAAAAAACATCAAAATTGGTCCAAGGCTCCTCTTGTACATTTGGAAAAGTTTTCCCTTCCTTCAAAGAAAAAACATAAAAGAGTCAGAGAATCCTTTTCTAGATATACGAAAAGAATTTCTAAATTAGGATTTAATGCGATCACCCTGGACGAACTTTGTTATCTTTCCGAAAGGCATTTTTATCCGGAAGATCTCAAACGGAAGATCTCATCGTACCGTAAAAAATACAAAAAATTATTTAAGATCGCTTCCTCCCAAGATCTAAAAGTTTTTATAACCAGCGATTTTTTTTCCGTTAACGATTCCATCTTGCAACATACGGGCGGAAATTTGGACAAGATCGTCCAACTTTTTATTGGATCATTGGAAGATCTATTTTCCAGTTTTTCAGAAATTTCAGGAGTTGTTCTTCGGATCGGAGAGTCCGACGGAGTGGATGTTACAGGGGATTTTAGAAGTAAACTTCTACTCAAAAACCCGAAACAGGCAAATTCATTTTTGAAGGAAATCCTGCCCGTTTTCGAAAAATATAATAAAATATTAATATTCAGGACCTGGACCTTAGGAGCCTACGAGATCGGAGACCTGATCTGGAATCCAAAAACATATCGTAAAGTGTTCCAAGATATAAAAAGTAGATCGCTTATCATTTCCTTAAAGTATGGAGAAGGCGACTTCTTCCGATATCTTCCGATCAATCCGCTATTTTTTGAAGATGATAGACCCAAACTTTTGGAATTACAGGCCAGAAGGGAATACGAAGGTTTTGGAGAATATCCCAGCTTTGTAGGATGGATGTATGAAAAATACAGATCCGAACTTTTAGGTAAAACGAATATCGCAGGGATTAGCGTCTGGACCCAAACGGGTGGCTGGTCCTCTTTTAAGAATATCACGTTTCTAAAAGGATCTTCTTATTGGAACGAGTTGAATACGTTTGTTTCCGTTCAGTTATTCACCAAACCGGAAAAAAATTCAGAGGAAATTCTTCGCAAATTTTACGGTAAGAAAAATGCAGATCTATTTATAGAATTTTTGCAATTAAGCGAAGAATTGATCCTGAATCTTCTGTATGATCCCGGATTTGCCGGTCAAAGTTTCTATTTGCATCGTGTTCGGATCCCGCCCATTCTTCATATCACCTGGGACAAGATCACAGTTTCGGATCCGTTTCGGTTCTTGTATTCCATTCTAAATCCGAATCCGAAAGAATCTGTAAGACTAGGAGAAGAAGCATTCTCTAAACTTTACAGAATGAAAAAAATTGCCGAAACATTGCATCTGCCTTACGATTCCCAATTCCAGAAAAAGACATTTAGGCTCATTCTAAATGCAAGAAAACTACTGTATTTCGAAAATCCGGTATTATTAGCGGAATCCAAAAGGCTCGCAAAAGAATATCATAAGAAATACCCTAAAACTTTCCGATTCCAGTTCCAGGCTTCCCAGTCCAAACCTTCTCGGTTCTTAGGCTTTATATTAAAATTCTTTTTAAGGAACAGAAGCAGCTATAGGGTCCGTGACAAAATTTTATTTCATCCGGTCTTACGTAAGATCTACTATATGGTATTTTTAGGGATCAAAAACAAATTTCCCGATTTTATCAACCGCCAGGGAATGCCTGTCCGAGAATTATTACAGTGAAATCTTAATTGACGGATCTAAGTTTAGGGTTAAAAATTTTACTATGGCTCGAATTTTCACAGTTACCTGTTCCATTTTTGCATTTTTTATAATATTCAACTGTTCTTCCGCGGAAACCAAAGGGTCGACCGAACCTTCCGATAATGCCGCTGCAAGCTCCACCAAATCGGAAACGGCAAATTCCGCTTCCAATAGAGCCTTCAATCCGGATCAAGAAACCGAAGATGGTCGTTGTGAATCCGGCGATTGTGAAAACGGGACTGGCACCTATGTATATTCTACGGGAGATATCTATACAGGCGGATTCAGTAGCGGTCACAGAGAAGGTAAAGGTAAGTTCCTTTACAAAAACGGCGACAAATTCGAAGGAATTTATGTAAACGATCTGAAAGAAGGAGACGGAATGTATTTCTACTCCAACGGAACGGTGATCCGAGGAAACTTTGCAAAAGGGATCATTAAAGGTTCCGGAAAAGTTACATTTACCGACGGAAGTGTTTTAGTGACCGAATTCACGGATTCCAGCAATTCCAATCCAGGACCTTATCGAAAGAAAGACGGAACGGAAACCGAATGTTATCTCCAAAACAAAGTTTTAGTTTGTGTAAAACAAGATCCGAACGCAGAACCTAAACCGGAACAATAAACTTCACAAACAGCTCTCCGGAAATATAAGAATATTCTAATATTCTATCCTTAAAAACGAACCATTCTCATTCATCCGAATGAGAATGTGTCCCTGAGTTGCTCCATTCTTTTGCCTGGCTTGGATCCACTCTCACTAAGGTATGAGTGATCCGGAACGGATCGCTTGCCCAGTTCGGCATAGTGCGAATTTCTACGATCCTGTACCAAACGGAACCGGGTTCCACTTGGAATAGATGATTCACACAAAGGCATTTGAATTTAAAACCGAAACCGAATTCGGGCGGGTTCACTGAGTGAGGTGCCGCAAAGAAGTATAATTTCTCCTTTGTTTCGTTCTTATACACTAAGGCAAATTTGCGGGTTTCACCCGGACCCAAAACTAATTTAGAATCTTCTATCGGACCGGAAATCGGAGCCAGATGCAGATCTAAAACCGTATTTGTTTCCCAAAGTTGCACCGGCCTTTGAGAAGCCAGTTCGTAAATTTTCATCTCTCCCGGAAAACCTTTATAGATCCAATCGATATGAACGGGAACTCCCCCCTTTTTCCCGGATAAATTCAAGGAAAAAGAAGGATCGGAACTTTTATCCTTTTCGCAATAGCTTACGCTCAATACGAAAAGGAGAAGGAAGAGAATATTCCTAAACATAACTTATTCCTGAACCAATTCCAAAGTAGAGAATTGGAATACCTTGCCGGGATTTTCGTTCTTTATGAAAAGTTTATTTCCGGACTTGCGAAGAAGGATCTGTTCTTGGAAAATTTTCTCTCCATTTTCGGAATCCTGGCTATTATTACAGTCTCTTCCGCATCCATTACAGTCCCCGCCGTAATAATCTTCGTTATATTCTTTTTGGGTCATTTTCCGAACGAGTCCGAATATACGAAGTTTCAAACCGTCGGGCTTTGCCTCTTTTACTTCATAATTTCCTAATGCAAAAAAACTTTTATTTATTTGGCTATCTCCATCCGCCTCCGTAGTATTTCCTTCGAAGAAAAGACTTCCGTCGGACCTCAAACGTAAAGTCCAGTTGGAGGAAATAAGACCGGTTTCAGGAGTCGGACCTTCTTCCCCCGTCGTTTCGCCTGCGGGATTTTCCGCAGATTGTCCAGCCGGTTGTTCTACACTTACGTTTGCAGCCGGTAATGTTCCGCTATATTCTCCTCCCACGTAACTCCAATTCAGAACATTGTCTATATTTGCCGCAGTAAATTGGAAAAAATTATTTTTCGCGATCTTCTTAACTTGCTCCATCGGATTCGGTAAGATCCAATCGTCTCCGTCCGAAAAACGGATCTCGCTGATGACGAGTCCTTTATAATCTTTTCCCGTATAAATTGAATCCACTTTAAGTTTTAATTTTGTACCTTCGAAAGTTTTGGAGAATTGTATGGTCTGAGGTCCCATGATATCTCCTACTTCGATCTTTTCTTCGAATCCGTTGTCACCTGTGATAGTTGCGGTCTTTAGTCTGCCGTTTGTCTGGCAATGTCTGTCGGATCTTTGGTAACCGTTCCAGATCTTAATGGATTTTATCTTCTGAGTTTCCTTAAAATCGAAATCCAAAGTGACTCCTGGACCTTTTTTATCCGAGGCCCAAGCGTATTCGTATCTGGAATCGAATAAGTTCATCACATCATAGGAAAGATTCGGCTTTGCAGTTTCGGATGCGGTGACAGTTGCTTCTACAACTTTTGGTCCCTTCCATTTCATCTTAGAACCCTTATCGTCGTAAAAATTCACCTTTTGGACGCATAAATTCGCGTTTTTGTGAAAGTTAAAAGTGACCGAGCGAGTACTTTTAGGCGCGTCGAAAGAAACAGCTGCAGTGGAACCGGTGGAAAGTTCCTGACTATATTCATCAAAGTTAATATAAGCCGTGATCGGATCGGAGAAGTCCCCGTTACAGGATTCCACTTCTATTTTGGATAATAAGAAGGTCTCATCCGGATAAAAATGAAGTTTCACGAATTTGGCTCCTTCTTCCGGCCTCCACTTTTTCCCATCCAGGATCTCGAACGGAAGCCCGCTATCCATGGATGTAGCCGTGATCATGGAAACGGGCAATTTTTTACCGCAGTGAAAAAAGAACAATGCCCCTATTAACAGAGTCGAATATTTGGCGAACATAGGATGCCTCCGAGAAATTGCAGAGATCAGAAATATATTTCTTAAACCAGGGGAAAACGAAAAAATAGGCCCTTATTTGTTTTTTATTCCCTATTCGGAGAGTTCCAAGATGTTCCAGTCGTCTGAAAATATGATTGGCGAATCCGAAAGATCGCCCAAGTATCCATTCAAGAGGGAAAGATGTCGATTCCTAGCAGATATTCCATAGCGATCCATATTCTTTCCTTAATCGATCGGGACGGAGAAGAAGCCAGTTCTTCTCAAATTATGGCGGATAGTATAGGAACCAATCCTGTGGTGGTCCGAAATATCCTGGGAAAATTAAAAAAAGCAGGTCTTGTGGTTTCCAAACAGGGAGTGGCCGGTGCAAAACTCGCCAAATCCCCGGAGGAGATCCAACTTTTACAGATCTATAAGGCGGTGGAAACCGAAGCTCCGCTCTTCTCGATCCATGATAAACCGAACCCGAAATGTCCTGTGGGTAAAAAGATACAAACCACTTTGACAGGGATTTTCCAAGAGGCCCAATCCGCTTTGGAAGCAAAATTAGGCGAATTTCATCTTTCGGATGTTCTTTTCCAACTGGATTCCGAAAAGAAAAAAAGGGCCTAACTTTTAAGAACTCGATCTATATTCCTGAAATTTCCTCCAACAAAAGTCCTTGCCTCAAAATAAAGGGGTCCTAATATCCTTTTCGTCGCTCATAATCAACTCGCAAAACAATCGGAGAGAAGGATGAAAAAAATATTGAAACGGGTTTCGATCGGCCTAGGAGCCTTGCTTATCGCCTATTTGGGGATATATTACGCCACATTTCCCAAATACGAATTCCATCCAAAGGCGGACCTAACCCAAAGTTTCGATTCGTTTTATAAAACTAAATTGGAAGAGACCAAATCGCTTAATGGAAGAGCCGGTTCCGAAGAAAAACTGATCCGGTATTCACCTGGTAAAACCGAATACGCAATTCTTTATATACACGGTTTTGGCGCGTCCCGCGCAGAAGGAGAAGAGACGGTGGATAAAATTGCCGCTTCTCTCAAGGCAAATACCTATTATTTAAGGTTACCGGGTCACGGAACAAATAACGAAGATCATAGAGACACTCCTTTTACCGAATATATTCGTGTCGCCGAGGAAAGTCTGTTAATGATGGATAAATTAGGAAATCATACTATACTTATGGGCACCAGTATGGGCGGCTTGATCTCCGTTTATCTAGCGGGAAAATATCCGGATAAAATAAAGGATCTGGTATTATTCTCTCCATTTTTCGATTTTGCGGTCCCTTTGGCAAAAATATTCTTCTATCCGGGAGGAATGACCTTCGGTGAAACCATTCAAGGAAAGATCAGAAAATCCCCGCCTAAACAACCGGACGACGGAGTCGGAGAACATTATTACGAGCATTGGTATAAAGACCAATATTTATCGGCGATACAACACGTAAGTAATGCGACCAAGTTCGTGCTTAGCCAAAACAGCCTGGAGAAGATCAAAGTCCCTACTCTATTAGTATATTATTATAAGGACAAGGATCATCAGGACAAGACAGCTAGCGTGGATGCAATGTTAAAAATTTTTGATAAGATCGGAGGAGATACTCCCAATCCTCTCAATACTAAGGTCCAAATAGAAATAGGAAGCCACGTATTAACTTCCAAACATGTATTCTCCGATAAAGAGAAGGTCCAAAAAGGAGTTTTAGACTTCTTACATAAAACAGGAGTTAAATAGAATTTATCACCTTCTTCCTTTCAAGGGAAGAAGGTAACCTTTCCATTCCCCATTTTCGAACGGATCTTAGGATCTCATCCGCCAATAAAGCGAGTCCCGGTCCCGATTTTTTGCGGTAACAAAGATAAAATTTCCGTTCGGCATTCCATTCTAGGAATTGTATTTTTTTAAGTTTAGGACCGATGGAATATTCGGACAAAAAACCGATCCCTAATCCTGCTTCCAAAGATTTCACTACCGACTCTACACTTCTAAGCTCCATCGTTATTTTAGGATCGAATTCTTTGGAGAAAGATTTGATCTTCTTCTCTACCGCTTTTCTAAGTGCAGACCCTTGATGAAATAACACAAAAGATTGTTTTTTCAGATCTTCTATTCGTATTTTCTTTTTTAGAAAAATGGGATGATCTTTCGCAGCAACCGGAAAGATCCGATCCGAAAGAAATTCCAAAACATTCAAACTAGGTTCAGCAATCGGTCCCGTCAGTATCCCAAGATCCGCTTCTCCCTTTAATACTGCTTCCTTGGTTTGATGGGCATCACCCTCTCTAACGGAAAGAGAAAGTCCCGGTCTTTTTTTCAGGATCTCCTTTAGGATATGCGGTAATATCCAAGCGGAAACCGTGCCGCCTGCGGATATGGAATAATTCCCTTTCAGTTCATTCTCTTTTCTAAAACCTTCCCGGATCTCTTCCCAAATCTCTTTTAATCGGATCGAATACTGGTAAAATTTTTCTCCCTCATGAGTGAGCCTAACGGACCTCCCTCCTCTTTCCAAAACGCTAACTCCTAATTCTTTTTCCAAAAGATAGATCTGTTTGGAGAGTGCTGGTTGGGTTAATCCCAAACGGGAGGCCGCTTTTTGGAACGTTCCTGATTCCGAAATTTCCAAAAAATAAACGATCTGCCTGAATTCCATAACTACATATAACTTTTAGTTATATATTTTATAAAACCAATTTATTTGCATTATATCAGTAAATTTGATACCTTCCTTACCGAGAGGAAAATATGGGACGAACTTTATATGACAAAATTTGGGAAAGCCATAGAATTTCGGAGAATTCCGACAACGAATCCATTTTATATGTGGACCGTCATATTCTTCATGAAGTGACTTCCGCCCAAGCGTTCGAAGGGTTAAGGGAAAAGAATAGGACCGTAAGAAGAACGGATCTTACCTTCGGAGTAGTGGACCATAATGTTTCTACAAGGGATCGTAAAAATAGAGATGCTGCAGGACCAGTCTCAAAATTGCAGATAGATACGATGGAAAAAAACTGCAAGGACTTCGGGATACGTTTATTCGGACCGGAAGATCCCGACCAAGGGATCGTGCATGTTTTGGGACCCGAATTAGGATTTACCATCCCTGGTTCAGTCATCGTTTGCGGCGATTCTCATACTGCAACTCATGGAGCGTTCGGTGCTTTGGCATTCGGAATAGGAACAAGCGAAGTGGAACATGTGCTCGCTACCCAAACTTTAAAACAGGCCAAAACGAAATTCATGTTAGTTCGTTTTATCGGCAGACCGGGTTTTGGGATCACTGCCAAAGATGTGGTCTTGGAATTAATCTCAAAGATTGGCACTTCAGGAGGACGAGGTTTTACCATAGAATATTCGGGAGACTGGATAAAATCTCTTTCCATGGAAGGAAGAATGACTCTCTGCAATATGAGTATAGAAGCAGGAGCAAAGGCAAGTTTAATAGCGCCGGACCAAATCACATTCGACTATCTTAAAGACAAAAAACTCATCTCGAAAGGAGAAAGTTTTGAACAAGCTGTGGAATATTGGAAAACGTTCTTCACCGATCAAGACGCTGTATATGATAAGATCGTTGAATTAGATATTTCTAAAATAGAGCCTCAGGTCACTTGGGGAACCAATCCTTCTCAGTCGTTGCCGATCGGAGGTTTTGTTCCGGATCCGAAAGATTTCGTGGACGTTCACAACAAGGAAACCGCTCAAAACGCGTTGGAGTATATGGGCTTAAAACCGGGAACGCCCATCTCAGAGATCAGGATCGATAAGGTATTCATAGGTTCCTGCACAAATTCCAGGATAGAAGATCTGAGATCCGCAGCAGAAGTCGCCAAAGGAAAAAAAGTATATCCAGGTGTGCAGGCGTTAGTCGTGCCCGGCTCCGGTTCCGTAAAACGTCAGGCGGAATCGGAAGGATTGGATAAAATTTTCAAAGAAGCAGGATTCGAATGGAGAGAACCCGGTTGTTCTCTTTGCCTTGCAATGAATGACGACGTATTAAAACCGGGAGAAAGATGTGCTTCCACTTCGAATCGAAACTTTGAAGGAAGACAAGGTAGAGGCGGAAGGACACATCTTGTCAGTCCTTCAATGGCAGCGGCCGCTGCAATTACAGGTAAATTTTCAGATGTGAGGAAATTAGTATGAGCCCGAAAATTTGGACGATACACACAGGTGTTGCAGTCTCTATTCCAAGAGACGATATTGATACGGACCAGATCCTTCCCAAACAGTTTATGAAACTGATAAATAAGAAAGGATTTGGAAAACATCTATTCCATGATTGGAGATATTCTGACCCGGAAGGGAATATTCCAAATCCAGAATTTATTTTGAACAAGGAGAGATCTAAGAATGCAAGCGTGCTTGTGGCGGGAAAAAATTTCGGCTGCGGTTCTAGTCGTGAACATGCACCTTGGGCGCTCTCAGATTTCGGATTCAGGGCAATTCTGGCTCCTTCTTTTGCGGATATATTCTCCATTAATTCCGCGAAGAACGGGATCGCATTAGTCCGTTTGAAAGAAGAGGAGATCCAATATTTAAACGAATGGATCTCTAAAAATCCCGGATCACAAATCCGTATCAATCTGGAAAATTCGGAAGTGCAAACGGGAGATAGAACATTCTTCTTTCATTTGGATACTGCTTCCGTAAATCGGATCCGAAACGGATGGGACGATATTGATATCACATTAAAAAATGCAAAAGAGATCCTGGATTTCGAACAAAAACGCAGAATAGAAAGGCCGTTTTTAGAAGTTCAATGGTAAGGGTGCTCTGCACAATAGATCTTAAAAAACCTTTTATTCGCTGGAAAAGAATTCGGGGAAAATTAATATGTTCGTCATTCTTTACGCTTCTAAAAGGAACCTAGAGTGAGTTTAATAGAATCCATTCATGATAAGATCACAACGCCTATAGTTAAAATCCCCGATTCTGCGCTGATCACGGGGATTTACGACTTAACCAAGGAAGAATTAGGACGCAGGATAGAGCTAAGAGAAGGAGTGACTTTGAGATATATCACTCCCCCGGATCGCAAAAGATGGTTATTAGATCGGTTTTTATTCCGTTCCGATCTTACTTTTTTGTACGGATACTTCCGTCAGATCATGATCGCAAGAAAGGATGCCTTAAAAGGGAAATTTTTCGATCCTCGTTGGATAGAATTATCAGGCGGGATCTTAGACTTGATCGAAGGTTGTGAGGGAAAATTCCAAATAGAGAATCTTGAGAATGTTATCTCTCCTAAGGGCCCTGTAGTTTTTGCCGGCAATCATATGAGCGTCTTGGAAACTTTCGTCTTTTCATATTTTTTGGTCCCTCACAGAAGGCTTACCTATGTAGTTAAAGAAAGTTTAATAAAAGGATATTTCGGTCCTATCATGAGAAGTAGGGACCCGATCGCAGTAGGTAGGGATAACCCAAGAGAGGATCTAGTTAAGGTATTGGAAGAAGGAGTGAATCTCCTGAAAAAAGGGGTTTCTATCGTAGTTTTCCCTCAAAGTACAAGGACTCGGACTTTCAATCCGGCGGAATTCAACTCAATCGCCGTTAAACTTGCGGCCAGAGCGGGAGTCCCCGTCGTCCCATTCGCGATCAAGACCGACTTCTGGGAAAATGGTAAGATCTGGAAGGACCTAGGCACACTGTACAGAGACAGAAAGATCCACATGAAATTCGGCCCACAGATAGATCCTAAGGACTCCAGAAAGGCACAAGAAACACTCTTGAATTATGTATTAACAAATTTAAAAGAATGGAATGTAGAAATCCTATCCGAACAAAAATAAAAGAGATTGCGGATCTAGCATACAGCCTGATCCGCTCTTTTCCGTCTGAGAGGAGGTTTAGTATCCTCCCCCGCCTCCCCCGCCTCCTCCACTTCCCCCACCGTAACCGCAAGTGGCAACGGCTAATAAATACTGGGAAGAGCACGCAGTATTCGCATAACCGGGGTTTTCGTTAGAACAACTTAAATACAATGCCGCTGCTGCACTGCAGTTTTGTTTATCATTTTTATCATCGTCTCCGGTCCCGTATAGGTCATTAAACGTATCACAATTTACGAAACCAAGGGAAGATAGAACCAAGAGTAAGATCAAGATCCTTTTTTTAGTTCGCATAAACATTCTCCATATTATAGCAGATAATTTTTTCAAACAATAAATGATTGATAAGGTTCCGCAATAGTTTTAGGATTGGATCACTCTTCTCCGGAACCAACAATACAATTTTGGAAATGAGAACGTTTTAAACTAATTTTACTTTAACGAAACCAAAAACGGTCACCATCCAAGAAACGTTTTACCCCTTCTTTGGTACTTTCGCTTTCCATCACAGGAAAAGTATTTCTGGCTTCTAATGTTAATGCTTCTTGCAAAGGAAGATTCCAACCTTCTAATGCGGAATGTAGGTCCGCGAACATTGCATCTCTTGGCTGCCGACAAAGCTGAGTAGCGTAAGAGAATGCTCTTTCTAAACCTTTTCCTTTTTTTACAAGTTCCCATACTAGACCGAGCTGATAGGCTCTCTCCGCTCTGATCCTTTGTCCTGTCAGTATCAAAGGCAAAGCAGATCCCCAACCGAGCAATCTAGGGAGATACACGGTGCCTCCATCTATAAGTGGAACACCCCATCTCCTACATGCTACGGAGAAGATTGCCTGAGGCTCCGCGATCCGAATATGGCCGTGACAAAATAATTCCAAACCGCCGGCATACGTGTAACCGTGAGAAACAGTAATCACCGGTTTTTTCTGAACGATCCTAGAACCTCCTAAAGGACCGGGATCATTCTTAGCATATTCTTCTCTTTCTTCCTTGTTTAGATACAAATTTGCCATTTTATCCAAACCGGAAAGATCCGCTCCGGAACAGAATGCCTTATCCCCTGCTCCATGTAAAATCGCTACGGTCAGTTCCGGATCTTTATGGAAGGTTTTCCAAGCTTCCAAGAACAGGTCCGCCATCTCTTTATTTATGGCGTTATGAACCTCTGGACGATTCATAGTGATCTGAAAAATTTTAGCGCCTGCAATATCGTGAACTTTTGTTATTAATGGAAGATCTGACATCCCTAAATGGGAAATTAGATCCGGAATACAGAAAGAACTTTTTTTGTTTGGTGTTGACATCTTAAATCATAGCACTAAAATTTCCTGCGACCCCGAGTTTAACCGGTATGCCACAGAAAGAAGAACTCGGTACAAACCAAATCCTTGATTTTTTAACCGAACTTCTGGACACATACGTCTGGGAGACGGAAAATATAAGCGACTGCAAGATCCCTCCCCAACTCTCTAAACGTTTAGGATTAACCGAATCCGAAATTTCTCTCTACTTTCTTTTCACAAAGATCCATCCGGCAGACAGAACAAAATTAGAATCTGAGATCGATTCCGCAAAAAACGGACAAAATCCCGAACCATTCGAATTAAAGATCACCGGCGCAGATGGGAATTTTTTACATTTCAAGGTCGGGATCCGATATTCGAAATATTCCGTGGAAACTCCCGGCAAATATACATTTTTATTCCAAGAGATCACAAAACCGAAGGCTGACAGAGAATCCCTTAGACAGAGTAATAGAAGATTAAAGCTCGCTACAAAAGTAGCTAACGTAGGAATTTGGGACCTTGATCTCACCAAAAACGTATTAGTTTGGGACGAAGAAATGTACAATCTATATGGTATCCATAAAACGGAATTTTCAGGTGCCTATGAGGCTTGGGAGAAATCCCTTCACCCGGAGGATAAGACCAGAGCTATAGAAGATTTTTATAATGCCGTTGCGGGAAGAAAGGAATTCGATACGGAATTCAGGATACTCTGGCCGGACGGATCCGTACATTATATCAAAGCAATCGCTGCGGTATTCCGCGATTCGGAAGGAAATCCGATCCAGATGATTGGAACGAATTGGGATATAACTCGTATCAAACTGGCAGACCAGGAATCCAGGAAAACTCAGGAAAATCTGGCCAGAGTCAACGAGATAGCAAAGATAGGAACCTGGGATATCGATTTTATATCCGACAAAACTTATTGGAGTAAAAAGACCAAAGAAATTTTCGAGATCCCGGAAGACCATTCTCCTAAACTACAAGACTTTATTCGTTTCGCAGAAGAGGGAGAAGATAAGGCAAGAATGATACTTGCCATTGAAAGTGCATTACATTCCGGGACGGATTATGATATGGATCTTCAGATCCGAACGGTATCGGGAAGAAAAAAATGGGTCCGCACTATCGGACATGCTGAATTCACCGACGGGAAATGTGTACGTTTATTCGGTATCTTCCAAGATATTGAGGAAAGAAGAAAAATAGAAAACAACCTTGTACTAAGCGAACTCATGTTTAGGGGAGCATTCGAAAATAACGGCATCGGAATGGCTCTTGTTTCTTCCGAAGGAAAATGGTTAAAGGTAAACAGAAAACTTTGCGAAATGCTCGGATATGCCGAAAGTGAATTCTACTCTCTCACCTTCCAAGACATCACTCACCCGGAAGATCTGGAAAAAGACTTAAGTTATGTAAATCAGATCCTGAATAAAGAGATCGAATCCTATAAGATGGAAAAACGATACTTCAAAAAGGACGGCTCTATTATCTGGATCAATCTAAGCGTATCCTCTGTAAGAGATAAGTTCGATAACTTTTTATATTTCGTATCTCAAATAGAGGATATTACCGAAAAAAAAGCGGCAGAACAATCATTGATAACGATCAACCACGAAATGAAACAGATTTTTGATTCCGCCACTCAAGTCGCTATTATCAAAACGGATCTGCAAGGAGTGATCACGGTATTTAGTAAGGGAGCGGAAAACCTTTTCGGATATTCCGAAGAGGAATTGGTGGGGAAATACACGCCTGAGATCCTCCATGATAAGGAAGATACGTACAAAAGAGGTAAGGAACTAAGCGAACTTTATAAAAAGGAAATTAAAGGTTTCGATATATTCAGCGAGGTTGCCAAAAGGGAATCCTACGACTCCAGGATCTGGAAATACAGAAGAAAGGACGGAACGGTTTTCCCGGCACAAATGATCATTACGGCAGTTAAGGGTTTCGATTCTAAACTTTCCGGATTTTTAGGAATAGGCACGGACGTATCAGGCGCCCAAGAATATTTAGAAAGATTAGAAGATACGAAACAACAGTTGGAAATTTTAGCCGATCAATTAGGCAGAAAGAATGCGCAGCTCTTAAACTATGCACATATAACTTCTCATAATCTAAGAGCCCCTACTAGCAACCTAATCTCCTTAGTGGAATTGGTGGAAGAGGCCAAATCGGAAGAAGAAATCCAGTCTTTACTAGGGAAATTTAAGATCTCAGTGGATTATCTACAAGAGACATTAGACAGCCTGGTGGAAGTGTTAAAAATACAGGAAGGGACCAGAAGAAAGATCGAAACAGTAAGATTCGATTCAGTTCTAAAAAAGATCCTAAGGATTTTAGAAGGCCAGATCTTGGAAACTTCCGCAGAGATACATTCCGATTTTTCTCCATTGGAAGAATTGGAATATGATAAGACATACTTAGAAAGTATTTTATTAAATCTAATTTCAAATTCCATTAAGTATCGATCTCCGCACAGGACCCCTAAAATAGATATTCGGACGGAAATTTCGGACGGAAAATATTTATTGATCGTGAAAGATAACGGATTAGGGATAGATCTTAAAAAATACCAAAACAAATTGTTCGGTTTACATAAAACGTTCCATAGACACCCGGACGCAAGGGGTGTTGGACTCTTTCTCACCAAGTCCCAAGTGGAGGCATTAAATGGAAGGATTTATGCGGAAAGTGAATTGGATCATGGAACTAAAATGATCATAGAATTGCAGCCTTTATCCCATCTAAATTGATAAAGCGCGAAAACTTACGTTTTTGCAGGAATTTCAATCCTTTAAAAGGTTATGAATCCTATTTAACGATTATATGCCCGTTTTTATCCGATTTCATTCATTTAGCGCAAATTTCATTTTTTGGAATATTCCATTTATTTTTAAAATAAGTCGAATCGGATTGCTCCTTTAGCCAAAAAGATCTACACTTAAGGAATGGAAAATAGAAGCCAGAAGTCGGATCAAAAATACCGAATGAAAACCCAACCGGGCGGCGTCGTGATTCATTCACGAGCTCAGCCCCAAAAACCGACCAGATACAGAACAGGAAAACCCGAAGAGGAAGAGATCGCCTCCTTTTGGTTATTTTATCTTTTCCTATTTGTAGGATCGTTAATCCCGATCATAGGAGTATTCCCTGCGTTTATTCTGTTCTCGTTTGCGAAAAATAAGTTTTTTAAATTTCTACCGCTTGTTCTGAGTATATTAATTAGCAGTTATGCTCTTTATATACGGGCTCACTCCGGTTCCGTATTCCAACAGCTTAGAAATTTCGTCTACTAAGTCTAAAAAACGGACACGGACTTACATTCTTTTTTGAAAGAATAAATAAGTCTGAAACGACTCTACCTTTCTTTTTAAAAGCCGGTAAAACCGGCCCTATCGACTTATCATATCAATCGAAAGTTTTTACTGCTCCAATATTGAAGGATGGGATCCCAATCCGATCCTTTTCCGGAAAATAAAAACGAAAAAATGGGATTTTTCGTAAATTTTTTTAGTTCCCATTCATTCTCTATTCATAATTTATTACATCGTAAATTCCCTATGACGTTAAATTTCAGAAAATTAAACACTGTTTTACTTCTTATCATCTCTCTATGTGTTTCCTGCTCTTCCCTGTTAAAAAGAGAAGATTATGCTCCTGCTAAAAAAGAATGGTCCAACGGAAATACCAAATCTGCCTTGGAAAATTTTCCATCCGGAGAAAGAGGAACTCTTATTACGGTTCTTGAGAAAGCTATTATAGGACTTTTCATACAAGAAAACGATTTTTCCAAATTACAAAATATAGCGGAAGAGAATAAATCCAGGCTTAGATTCAGTGCAAGTAGGGAATTACGTTCCTTCTTCTATTTAGAAACGCCGGAAGGTTATTACGCGTCCGAAGCGGAAGTAATCTTCCTGCATATACTTTTAGGCTTATATTATGCCAAAAAAGAACAATATGAAGAAGCTTTAGTGGAGGCGAGATACGCTTCTAACTTGTTAAGCGGAGAATGGAGTGCAGAAGGGCAATTTGACGATCCTAACTTAAGGATACTACTGGCTACCCTTTGGACTGCATGCGGCGATTGGCAAGAAGCGAAAATCGATTTGAAGGCAGCCTTAAAACTTTCGCCAAAATCAGCTTGGCTTAGGCAGTATGCGTATTCGGATCAAGCACCCAAAAATATTTTTTTGGTCTTTGGGGGTCCAGGACCGGAACCCTTCATGGACCCGGAGACAAATTTAAATTTTGTAAGAGGCCTTAGAAAATTAAATTTCAAATTTATGGGAGAAAGGAGTGAACTTGGTTGGACTGACTTGGACGGCAATCTGGACAAATTGTATTTAGGTCCATCCACCCAAAATTGGTATCAGCGACATTTGGATCGGGATAATTCCATTCATGAGATCATTGACGATTCCAAATATTTTCAATTAGTTACTTTTAGCACAACGAAACAAGCCTCTATCTTAGCCGCCAAAGTCACAGGAAGTATCTTAGTAGGAACCGTCATAGTCGCCTTAGGAGCAGGAGTCACATATTTAGGTGCTCAGGCAAATTCGTCTGAGTTAGGTGGGGCGGGAATCCTCATTGCAATCTCCGGGATCAAATTGGCGGCTCAAATGATAGACAGCTCGATCCAAACTTCTAAAAAGGAATTCGCCGAGGATATCGATGTCTCTTCTAATTATAGATACGTCCGTTTTCTACCGGAGTATCTTTGGTTCGGTTCTTCCAAAACTAATTTAAGATTTCCTAAAATTAGAGACAAACAATCCGGAAAAGAAGTTTTACAAATTCCCTCTTTCGGAAAAATTCCCGTAACTTTGGGTTATTATCCGGATATAAAAAAGGAGGATTAAAGGCCGTAACCTTCGGTATCGCTTATTTTGAGGAATTTTTTATCCGCCTGCCAGACAATCTCATTCGATTCAACGCTAGTTAATCGAAGAGTGATCAAAATATATTGGATCTTTTTTCCCTTTTCGTAATTTACAAGATCGTTTAGCTCTCCGCTCAGACGATAACTTGGCGATTTTAGTTTTCCGAATTCCAATTTGGTATCGGAAGAGGTGATCCCGGACTTATTCAAACTGATCTCGTCCAAAGATTCTTTTCTTTGAGAAATATCGACGAAAGGAACCTTATTAGAGGTTAGATTTGTAACGATCTCATTGGCTAAAATTTTTGTATCAATATGTTCGGAAGTATTGTTCTTGAATTTTCGAAGCTCTATGTAACCCTTAACCGGATCCTTTTTATAAAATTCGGAAAGCGAGGCACTCATATTCTGCACCGTCTCTCTAACTTCCATTACTCCCCATTGTTTAGTGCCTCGGACATCGTTTGGATCCCGATACTCTAGGCTTGCGCAATAACAAAAACTTAATACGATCAAATAAGGAACTATATTTAATTTCATATCCAAGTTATAAAGTATCTCGCTCGGAAAATACGAAAAGCAAAAAACAAAAATCTTGCCAAACCTTTCGAAATAGTGAGTGTAATTTAAAACCCGAGAAAGCCTATGAAACGTTCCATTTTTTCCAGAGAAGGGGTCGGGAACGGCACAATCCTTGATCGGGTCCGGACATAAGAGCACTTCTTTCATAAATTTGGAATGCATAATCTAACCTCCGGTATTATTCTGTAGCATTAAGAACTCGGAGGTTTTATGAAGAGATTCCTAACGTTTCAGAACGGTTTACTAATTTGTGTTTTATTCTTTGCCGGTTCCACGTTTGCAGGGGACCTGAAAGTCACTAGCTCCGCTCTCAAAGAAGGAGGAACAATCGCCAACGCTCATGTGTTTTCAGGATTCGGATGTTCCGGAGAGAATGACTCTCCCGATTTACAATGGTCAGGCGCTCCTAAGGAAACCAAGTTTTTTGCCGTAACCGTATACGATCCGGACGCCCCTACCGGCAGCGGATGGTGGCATTGGACTGTGATCAATATCCCTGCAACCGTCACAAATCTTCCGGCAAAAGCCGGTAATGATAAGGGACCTCTGCCTGCAGGTGCAGTTCAAGGAAGAACGGATTTCGGTAAACCTGGTTATGGCGGTCCCTGCCCTCCAAAAGGAGATAAACCTCACCGTTATATCTTTAAAGTATTTGCTTTAAAGGATAAGATTGACTTGGACGGCGAGGCGTCCGGTGCGTTAGTTGGGTTTTATATCAATTCCTTAAAACTTGCGGAAGGAAAATTGACCGCAAAATACGGAAGATAATTTTTTCTTCGAAGCCGGGAATTCCCGGCTTCGGAATTCATACGTTATTCGCTATTATTGAAAAAACACGAACGGTCCTGAAAGTCACTCCGAATTTAATAAAGTGAGCGCGATCTCTTTAGAACAATCGTATGCCTCAATATCCAGTATAAAGTCGTCTCCGGAAGTTATGTTTGTTAGGATCTCCGTTCCACTACTTCTTAATTCACCGGTGATTACATGATCCAATTGCATGTATTCTACATTACCGATACCGAATGTATATCCGTGGTCGGTAAGTATGATCATTTTATTCGACTTCCCATTGATGCCGGCAATCCTTCCTTTCATTATTCCTCCCTAATGAAACTAGATACAAGTGATTACAAATATAGACGGATCTTATAAAAAATCCCTACACTATGTCGTACGGTTTCAAAAAAATCCGCAAAAAAAAAATTAGATGACTGTTAAGTATCCGATCTAAACCCCACAATCTCTTAAGTAATAGATCGACTTTTTAGGCCGATCTAGACTAATATACCTAGTAAGATATGACCGCTTTTGATATACCCCAAATAATATGGCCGCATAGTGATATCGTTTCGGATCTTGCAGAAATACGTAAACACGCACCTCTTACGCATGTGCTTACCAATATAGTGGTCACGAACTGGACTGCGAATGTTCTGCTTGCGATCGGAGCATCCCCCGCAATGGTCATCGCGGAAGAAGAAGTTTCCGATTTCGCCGCAATTGCAAGCGGAGTGCTGATTAACGTTGGTACGATCAATAGTTTCGATGCGAAGGCAATGAAGGCGGCAGCTATTTCTGCGCAAAAAAAAGGAACACCTTGGGTTTTAGATCCGGTTGCGGTAGGCGCTCTTAGATACAGAACGGAGATTGCAAAAGATCTTCTACGATATAAACCAACCGTAATCCGAGGAAACGCTTCCGAAATCTTAGCTCTTGCCGGTGCAGTTGGCGGAGGGAAAGGTGTGGATTCAACCGCTTCTTCTTCGGATGCACTTCCTCTTGGTAAAGAATTAGCGACCGGCACTGGAGCGGTAGTTGCGATCAGCGGAGAAGTCGATTATATCACTGACGGAAAAAAGACCATTGCTGTTCCCGGAGGGCATATCCTAATGACTAAGGTCACAGGTGTGGGATGTTCTTTAGGAGCAATGATCGCTGCAATCCTTGGTGTTCAAAAAGACACATTACGTGCCGCAGTTTCCGCATCGGCCATTTTTGCGATTGCAGGTTCCGAAGCCGCCAAAAAGTCCTCAGGCACGGGAAGTTTTGCCGTGGCATTTCTGGATGAACTTAGTTCGCTCGGGAACCGACCTTCCGAAGACCAAAAAATATCAAGGCAATAGCCCGATATCACTGGCCTTCCTTACCAATTCAGCCCTGTTATGTACATTCAATTTTTTGTATATATTCTTCACATGGTGCTGGACCGTATACTTGCTGACTTTCAGGAATTCCGCCACTCTTCCGATCGTTTTTCCTTTTACCATTTCGTCCAGGATCTGTTTCTCTTTCGGCGTCAGTTTAAATTCTCCCGAATAATCCTTTTGTTTAAAACTATTCAGGACACGAAAAGCGATCGTAGGAGTAATGATCGCTCCTCCTTTTAAGACCGTATCCACTACGTCTGCGAGATCCTTTAATTCGGATTTTAAGATATATCCTATGGCTCCGTTCTTTAAAGATTCATAAATTAGTTCGTCCGAATTCATATTCGATAGCATAATTTTAGGGATTTCCGGATCTCTTGCGGAAATTTTTCCCGCAAGTTCCACTCCGTTCATTCCGGACAACATTATATCCAGAAAAAGTATATCCAAAGATCTTCCTTTTTCATCCTCCCAGAATGACTCTGCGGATTCCCAATGAAATACTCCGCCAATCTCCGGAATCGATTCCAACGTTTTCAGGATCTGATTCTTAAAACTTTCGTCGTTTTCTACGATTCCGACTTTGATATCCGAACTTTTCATGACTGTATTCTCACCTTACTTAGTTTGCGGAAAAAATTCCGATGGGGATGTTTATTTTTATTTTATATATATTTTCGACTAATGACATTTCGACTTTTCCACCCAGTCCGGAAATCCTATAGATCAGATTTTCGGTTCCTCTTCCTGTTTTATGTTTTTTTAGGTGATAAGAAGATTCCGTATTCATTTCGGTGATCAGGCTACCGTTTTCCAAATAGAAATCCCATTTAGCAACACCTTGTCCGTATTTCAGATCGTTATTCGTGATCTCGTTTACGATACTATAAAGTTCTATGATAGAAGTTTCATTCCTTTCTTCCTCAAAAAATTGGAGCAATTCCTCTTGGCATTCGAATTCCAAGTCCCTTTCCACATCCGAATATCTCCTGAGTAGAACTAAGTTGATACCCGTAATAAAATTTTCGGACAACAATCCCAGGTCTTCTATCTTTAACATCTGTTCCCTTAGGATATGAATGGATTGGTTCACTGCCTCGTTGATCTTTTTGAAAATCGGTTTGTCTTCCCGGTTTTGGGCAAGCAACTCTTCCGACAAAAACTTTAAGTCGGTCAGTTTTCCGCCCAAATGATCGTGTAAGTCGATATTGATCCTTTGTCTTACGTTATTTACCGCTTCTCTCTTTTCATTCTCCTGATTTAAGCGGCTCTTGTGACCGTCAGCTAAGGCGAGTAAATTATTGATCCTTAAGATCAGTTCCTCGAAATCGAAAGGTTTAAGTAGATAATCGTTTGCACCGTTATTTAAGGCGGCCATTAGATCCTTGTCCTGATTTTTTGCAGTCAACATCAAAATCGGAAGTTCCAATGTACTAAACGTTTTACGGATCTCTCGGGCAGTCTCTAAACCGGACATCTTCGGCATCATCACATCCAAAATAACAACATCGAATTCCTTATCTTTTTGTAATATTTCCAAACCTTCAATCCCAGTTTTCGCGGTGATGGAGGAGATATTCCTTAAAGAAAGATAGTTTTGTATTACTTGCAAGTTCACAGGTTCGTCGTCTACGACCAAGATCCTTGCAATTTTTTCGGAACCAATGGGCTCGTTCTGAAGAGCCACGGTAGAACTCGGATGATTTCCTTCTTTATAATTTTTTAATTCTTTTCCATCGGATCTAGGGATTTTTCCCGATACAAGCGGAATCGTAAAATAAAAGCGAGATCCCGAGCCCGGGTTAGATTCTACTCCGATCTCTCCTCCATGTAATACCACCAATGCTCTGCTAATCGCAAGTCCGAGCCCTGCACCGGAACTATTTTTAGAATCTCCCCTTTCTACTTGCTCGAAAAACTCGAATACTTTCTGGTGTTCTGCGGGATCAATTCCGATCCCCGTATCCTTTACACTGATCTCTGCGATCCCAAGCGCCTTAATACGTGCGCTGACCACAATCTCCCCTTTTTCCGTAAATTTGATCGCATTACTCACTAGGTTCTGCAGGATTTGTTGTAGTCTATTTTCATCCGCCAGTAGATCCGGGAACTCAGGGAGGACCGCGTTCACTAATTTGATCTTAGTTTCGTCCGCTGAGATCCGATTCAGTTCAAGAGTAAAATTCACGGCTTGATATAAGTCCACGGATCTCAGATTTAAGTTTAAGTCCTTATGTTTTAGTTTAGAAAAATCTAAAATATCATTTACTAAACTAGAAAGTCTCCGACCGCTGGTGACAATCATCCCCAACTGCCTTGTAATGGATTCCGATAAGGAGCCGCCCACTCCCCTTCTTAAGGAATCGGCAATACCGATAATCCCTTGCAAAGGAGTTCTTAATTCGTGGGAAGTATTCGCCAAAAATTCGTCCTTTAGTCTATCCAAGGAGATCAATCTTTGGTTGGATTCCTGTAGATCATGAGCCAATCTTTCCGAAAGTTTGTAGGCGCTTGTAAATCTCTGAGAGACCATAAAAGCCTGGGCTACGAAAAAAGAAGCTACTCCGTATGAAGCGAAGTATGCAGTGTTAATGATCATATTCGCATACAATACATCGTTAGTCACAACGGCAAAAAACAGAAGAAAGAAAAATAAGCCGACTTCCGCTCCTAACTTTTTATTTCGGATCGCTTTCCAAAAAACGTATACTAGGTAAATACAAGCGGTAGTAACTAAGATCCCGAAGATCGAAATGGTCTTGGAAAATATCACTAAAGGAAAGAGTAATACGATAAAAGAAAGTCCGACAATGATGCTGATAAAAAATTGAACCACCCTTTTGTTCAGCTCATCAGGATACAATGTTCTAATGAATAAGGGAAAGAAGATACTGGTCATAAAACCGGACATCAGTTCCAATCTATATCCCCATTCAAAATCGAATTTCGGTAAAATGGAATATAATACTCGCTCACCCGTGATCAAAATACGAATGGTGGAACAGATCGTTATAATTCCGTAATATAATGTGGAAGCCTCTCTTCTTAAAAATGCGAATAAGCTTAGGTGGTAAAGACCTAAAACGAAAAGGCCACCGCCTATGAATAGATCCAATCGAATATTACTTTGGCGAACGGAAACAAGATCCTTTCTTTTTCCTAAAATGATCTTGGCCCATGGTCCTCCTTTAAAATGGGAAAAATTCGAGATCTCTATGGCAATTTCATTTTCCGTTCCAAGATCGAACAGATCGCTCACTCCAGGTCTATACAAAGGTTTGCTTGTCTCAGCTGTCTTTCCGACGACGCCGCTTGAGATCACTTTTTTACCGTTTACGTAAAGATTATAAGATGTGGAGGCTTCCAGCATCTTGATTGCCATATCGCTTTCAGCTTTATCCAAACGAAGAAGTATCTTATAAGTAGCGAATCCGAAACCCGGATAATTTCTGCCTTGATCTTGGTATTCATTCCAAACATTAGGAACGTCGCCGAACTCGATTTGTCCTTTCATTCTTTGAGAAGGATCCAGATCAAATTTTAAAGGATTTTTGATCTCAGAAAATAATTGGGACCAATAAAATGCCCAATCGCCTTCGATACTTAAAGGTTCTTCCTTTCCGAAGTCCCAACGATTGTTCAGATCCAGTATTCCATTTTCTACTCTCGGTTTATTCTTCGAAAAAGATCCGGACTCACACCCCAGGCTAAAAAGTAAGATCGAGATCAATAGGATTCCCTGGAATTTTTGAGAGAAAGCGGAAACCATCTGCACTGATTCTTCAGACCATTCCAGAATTATAAACCTTTTTAATGTTTCGGATGAGTATCCGGTAAATAAATAAAAAGAGTAAACTTCTCCCTTGTTCTAGGGATCTTTCGGATCCGGCGGTCCTTCTACTTTTATTGTTTTGGAACGGCGAAACTTGGGAAAAATCAATAGGTTCCAAGAAATTTTGTCCCTTGACTTCTACTCGGTAAAAATCTAAAAAATATTCCGATATGGATTTACATTTTGTTTCCCCGAAAGATGCGGTTTCCGAGATCAAAAACGACCAAAGAGTTTTCATCCACAGTGTATTCGCTTCTCCTAAACTTCTGATCGAAGCCCTGAGTGCCAGAGCTTCGGAATTACAAAATATAGAGCTAGTCCATATTCATACGGAAGGAGAAGCTCCCTATGCCCAAAAAGGAATGGAGCCTTCTTTTCATACAAACGCCCTATTCGTAGGCGCGAATATGAGAGAAGCGGTAAAGGAAGGAAGAGCGGATTATCTTCCGGTCTTTTTAAGCGAATGTCCTTCTCTATTCAGAAAAAAAATCCTACCTTTGGACGCGGCTCTTATCACGGTTTCTTGTCCTGACAAACATGGTTTTTGTTCATTGGGAGTATCCGTGGATATAAGCAAGGCTGCGGTGGATTCTGCCGATATGGTAATCGCTCAGGTGAACCAGTATATGCCGAGGACACATGGGGATGGGATCATTCATATAAATAAAATCCATAAATTAATAGAAGGTAATATTCCATTATTAGAGGCAAAACACAGCATACCGAACCAAATAGAATCGAAGATCGGTGAATATATCGCAGGTCTTGTTGATGATGGGGCAACCTTACAGATGGGAATTGGCGCCATTCCGGATGCCGTTCTCTCTTGTTTACAAAATCATAAAGATCTAGGGATCCATACCGAAATGTTTTCCGACGGCGTCATCTCTTTGGTGGAAAAAGGGATTATCACTGGAAAAAACAAAAAGAACCATCCTGGAAAAATAGTAACCGGATTCGTGATGGGAACCAGAAAACTTTACGATTTCGTGGATGATAATCCGGAAGTCGTATTTTTAGATATAGGTTATATCAATGACACGGCAAATATCCGCAAAAATCCTAAAGTAACCGCAATCAATTCTGCAATCGAAGTGGATCTGACAGGACAGGTATGCGCGGATTCTATCGGAACTAGACAATATTCAGGTGTGGGCGGACAAATGGATTTTATTCGAGGAGCTTCCCTCTCGGAAGGGGGAAAACCGATCATTGCTCTTCCTTCCGTTACTTCTCATGGAAAATCTAGGATCGTTCCGATTCTCCAACCCGGGGCAAGTGTGACCACTACCAGAGCAAACGTTCACTATGTAATCACGGAATACGGTATAGCGGATCTTTACGGCAAAAATCTGAAACAAAGAGCAAAACTCCTTACACAAATTGCCCATCCCAACCACAGAGAATCTTTGGAAAGAGAAGCCTTTGAAAGGTTTAAAGGATTTTAATTCTCAAAATCGAAAATATACTAAACTCTATAGTATATTACAATTTCGTTAAACACTTATTTATTGACAACTAAGATTAACCTGTCATCCTCCGGTTGACAATTATCAAGACCGTTTTGAAGGAAGAAGAAGTCGGATTCCTTGCGTTTCGACATTCCAATCTAAAAGTGGAATTATCCTTCACGGAAAAAACCGGAGAGATCAAGAATGAGTTCTTTAGAACAAAAATATAACGACAAGATCGTCAAAGGATTTTTGATATCGGGATTGGTTTGGGGTGTGGCTTCCATGCTTGTGGGAGTGTGGATCGCTTTCCAAATGGTATATCCTGAATTAAATTTCGGACCCTACTTCACTTTCGGCAGGTTGAGACCCTTACATACGAATGCGGCGATTTTCGGGTTCGCATTGAGTATTATATTCGCAACCGGTTACCACACTGTACAAAGGCTATGCAGAGTAAGGATTTGGAGCGATAAACTCGCATACTTACACTTATTCTTATATAATCTTACGATAATTGCGGCTGCGATCACTCTGCCTTTAGGTTTAAATCAATCTAAGGAATACGCGGAATTGGAATGGCCTTTGGACCTTTCAATCGTGATCTGGTTCGTGATCTTCCTGATCAATTACTTCGCTACGATCTTTACTCGCGAAGAAAAGCAACTGTACTCGGCGATCTGGTTCTATATCGCCTCCTGGGTTACCATCCCGATCCTATTCATCGTAAATAACCTTTCAATTCCGGTAAGTTGGATCAAATCCTATTCCGTATACTCCGGTGTGTACGACGCTAACATCCAATGGTGGTATGGACACAACGCAGTAGCGTTCGTTCTTACCACTCCATTTTTGGGATTGATGTACTATTATCTTCCCAAACACATCAAACAACCTATCTATAGCCACAGACTCTCCATTATTCACTTCTGGAGTTTGATCTTTCTGTATATTTGGGCTGGTCCTCACCATCTATTATATTCCCCTCTTCCTGACTGGTTACAAACCACAGGAATGGTATTTAGTATCATGTTATGGATGCCTTCCTGGGGAGGTATGTTAAACGGATTTTTAACACTCACTCAAGCCAAGGAGAAGATCAAAACGGATGCTACCTTAAAAATGCTCTTAGTTGGACTCACATTCTACGGTATGTCGACATTCGAAGGACCACTTCTTTCCATTAGAGCTGTCAGCGGTTTAGGCCATAACACGGATTGGATCATAGGACATGTTCACGGAGGGACCTTAGGCTGGGTAGGTATGATGTCTTTTGCAGTCATCTATTATTTAGTGCCTAGGTTATGGAATACCAACCTGTTCTCCGAAAGGCTGGCTAACGTTCACTTCTGGGTCGCTACACTCGGGATCTTATTGTATATCGTATCCATGTGGGTTTCCGGTATCAGCGAAGGATCCATGTGGAGAGCGATAGACGAAACAGGAGCCTTAAAATTCCCGAACTGGGTACAGATCACGGAAACCTTAAAACCGTATAGGTTATTCCGTGGAATCGGAGGAGGACTCTATTTCATCGGACTGATCATCATGATCTATAATGTGGTCCGCACTATCATGAACTCCGGCTCCGGATTCAAAGAAATCGATCTAAGGATCGGATCAAAAGAGGAGAAAGTTGTATGAATTGGTTCGACAAATTATTGGATTGGTTCTCCGGTTTCACCGATCAGTGGGAAAAACACGGAGTTAAGTTCACCCTATATACAACGATCGCTATCTTGATCGGAGGAATGTTCGAATTAATCCCGCCATTCTTTCTCACGAAGACGGCGGAACCTATCCAGAACGTAAAACCGTATAACGCGTTGGAATTAGCGGGAAGGGATGTTTATCAGAAGGAAGGATGTAATAACTGTCATACCCAGATGATACGTCCTTTCAAATGGGAAGTGGACCGTTTCGATCCTCAGCATTCCTACGGTAAGGACGGGTATTCCAAAGCGGGAGAATATGTTTACGATCATCCTTTCTTATGGGGATCCAAAAGAACAGGACCGGATCTGGCCCACGAGTCCCAAATACAACCTTCTGCGGAATGGCATAAGACACATTTGATTAACCCGAGAGATACGGCAAAAGGTTCCATTATGCCTGCCTATCCATGGTTATTCGAAGAGTCCGCAACCATTGATGCTTCTAAGATCGCTGACCATATGAGAGGTCTCCAGAAGGTCGGAGTTCCTTATACGGAAGAAGATATCTTATCCGCTCCTAATTTGTTAGCCGGAAAAACTGCCGGGGACGCTCTGATAGCATACCTGCTTAAATTAGGAAGAGATACCGCCGAATTGTCCAAAAGTTTACAGTGAGGTGCAATGTGGACCTAGATACATTACAAATTTATAAATCATTAAGACTCCCTATTCTGGTACTTTCTATATTTACGATTATACTGTACGTTTATAGAAGTTCCAGAAAGGAAAGAATGGAAAAACCTAAATTCAGAATGCTGGAGGAGGATTAATATGAGTGATCCAAACAAAGAATTCGACGGGATCAGACAGGCTGATAATCCTCTTCCGGAATGGTGGAAATGGGTATTCTTAGGATGTATCCTATTTGCCGGAGTTTATGCGGTTTACTTCCATGTTTTTTCGGATTGGGGAACAAGCGCCTATTACGCCTCTCAGATCCAAGAATACGAAAAGGAATTTCCAAATCGTAACGTTGCGGTAGAATCCAAAGACGGATCCAATCCATTAAGAGGAAATCAAGACGCGATCAATGCAGGACAAAAAACGTTCCAGACATACTGTGTCGCTTGCCATGGACCGACTGGAGAAGGTCTAGTCGGCCCAAATCTAATGGATAAAGAATGGCTGCACGGCAGCACGGATCTAGAACTTTATGAAACTGTTATGAAGGGGATTTCCATCGAAAGAGCCAAACTAGGCAGGGGGCCAATGCCCGCACATGAAAACTCCTTAGGTTCCGAGAAAGTTTATCAAGTGCTTGCTTGGTTAGCTTCTCGAAATCCGGAGCTAAAATCTTCCAAATAAGCTCAAACCGTCTCAGTGGATCATAAGGAGGGGCAATGATCATTTCAAGACCTATGCAGGGAAAGATAAGAACTGCGAGAAATTACGTCCAGGTTCTTTTGGTTCTTCTCTTTTTTATAACTCCTTGGATCCGCTGGGAAGGATTTCAAGTTATCCGATTGGATATACCGGATAGAAAATTCTTTCTATTCGGTCATATTTTTATTCCACAAGAAGGTTACTTTCTCCATTTATTCCTGATCGCTTCGGGGCTTTGCCTTTTCTTTTTTACCACTCTGATCGGTCGGGTTTGGTGCGGATGGGCCTGTCCCCAAACCATCTATTCCGATATTTTCGATTGGATCGGAAGAAAGATACAAGATTCGAAATACGGAAAGAAAGACGCAAACTTTGCATTAGTAGTTTTAACTCATATCACTTGGATCTTAGTTAGTTTTGCAGCATCTTTCGCTTGGATCTCGTATTTTTCAGACCCATACCAAATGATCGGTTTTTTAAAAAATCCAAATTCAAACCTTCCCACCTGGTCTTTATTTTTGGGATTTTTTACTTTTGCAATGTATGCGGATATCGCATTTATACGGGAACAATTTTGTAAGTATGCCTGTCCGTATGCTCGTTTCCAAACGGTAATGATGGATAATCATTCTGTTAATATCACTTATGATTACTCCAGGGGAGAACCCAGAAGAAAGGGACAAACAAAGATCGGAGACTGCACAGCTTGTAATATGTGCCTCGTAGTTTGTCCCACTGGAATCGATATCCGGGAAGGAGCAAATCCTTGGTGTATCGCTTGCGGAAAATGTTCCGACGCCTGCACAAAACAAATGGAAAAGGAAAACAAGAAAACCTTGATCGGTTACTGGTCGGAAAATCAAATTTCCCAAAAAGGGTCCCCTATCCGCTGGATCCGACCCAGAACCGTTGTCTATGCACTTTCCTTAATGTTTACAATTTCGGCAATCGGGATCCTATTATCCAGCCGGGTCCCGCTCTATCTGTCGGTTATACCGGATAGAAATATTCAACCGATGATGGTCCAAAACGGCGTGGTAAGAAATTTTTACGAAGTACAAATGCAAAATCTGACTCCTAAGGATAGGACCTTAAAGTTTGAAATAGAAAGTTCGGATTTACAGGGAGAAAGAAAAATACTCGTCGGCGGTACGGAAGAAGCCGTCGTAGAATTGAAAGGTAACTCGGAAGAAAGATACAGACTGTTCATCGAACTCAAAATAGCCGAACAAGACACAAAAAAAAGAAGTCATGATATTAAATTGAAAGTAATAGATATTCAAGATTTCGAATATTCTAAATCGAAAACAATCCCGTTCTTGCTTCCGGTCTCAATTACCGGATGGAAAATACAAAATGAGGAGAGGATAGTCCATGGACGTTAGTTTAAAAAGAGCCTTTTGGGCGATCAAGATCGCATTCCTAGCATTATTTGTTGCTACTTTCTACACGGTAAAATTAGCTTTAGCTGGGCACACTCCGACTATCGACTCTAATTATTACGAAAAAGGGCTGAAATACGAACAGTCTATCCTCTCTCAAAGGAAAATGGTAGAAAACGGATACGGCTTCCATGGGGAATGGATCCAAAATCCGAATCTTTTCCGATCAGGAAAGCAAGAAATCCAGTTAGAGTTCAAACAAGGTGTCCATAAGATCAAAGGGGCTCAAATCCAAGTACAATTGGATAAAACAGCGACCGAAAAATTCAACGAGAACATCACCTTAAAGGAAACTAGTCCCGGAAAATATCAGGGCGCACTTACAATTCCTTTCCCTGGAGAATGGAGAATTTCAATCTCCGCTAAGATCCCGGAAGGTACTCTGGAAAAGAGCGTATCCGTTAAGGTAGCCGATTGAAAGTATTAGAAAAAAAAACATTATGTTTTCATTGTAATACGGAGATCGACGGAGTATCCATACGTAGGACCGAACAGGGAATAGAAAGGGAATATTGCTGCAATGGATGTGCAGAGATCTCCCATTTATTATTAGAGAACGGACTGGACCAATTTTATCAGATCAGGGGGACCCAGTCCTTAGAACCTGTTGATACGGAAGTTCTTAAAATTTCTCCGGAAGAATTGGATAATGAAACCGTATATTCGGAATATTTAGAAAAGAAGAATGGCCCGGATTCAAACGTATACATAACTGTTACTAACCTACATTGCTCGGCATGTGTATGGCTCATTGAAACCGTTCTGACTAAAACAGAAGGAGTCCATGACGCAAGGATCAATTTCGGGACGGGAAGGCTCAAAGTAGGATTCGATCTCTCAAAGCTAACACTCGGAAAAATTATCAAAACCATCGAAAGTTTGGGATACAAGGCCCGATTATACTCTCCCTTAAAAGCGGAATCCAAAGTAGAGAAACCCTTCCAAGAGCTTAGTATCCGGATGATAGTCGCCGGTTTTTGTTGGGGAAATATCATGTTATTCTCCGCAAGTCTATACGCAGGCTATTTCGAAGGGATGGAATTAAATATTAAAAATTTATTTCATTATATTTCCTGGATATTTGCGACTCCCGTTTATTTTTATTCCGGCTACCCTTTCTGGAAAGGAGCATACGAATCCTGGAAACGAAAACTTCTCGGAATGGATACGTTATTATTTGCAGGAGTCAGTCTCGCCTACTTCTACAGTATTTATGTAACGATTTCCGGCAGAGGAGAAGTTTACTTCGACTCCGTTTGTACCATCTACTTTTTTATTCTACTCGGAAAATATTTCGAGGCGATGATACGTTATAAAGCGGGAGCAAAAATAGGAGAATTACTCTCCCTTCTTCCGGAAGAATACGAGGTATCTAAAAAAGGGATCTGGTCCAAACATTCCGCCTCCACCATTGAAAAAGGGGACTTAGTCAGATTGTCTTTAGGAAGTAAGGCCCCTGTGGACGGGATTTTGGAATCCGAAATAGCATTTTTCGACGAATCCGTTTTAACGGGAGAAAGTAAACCGATCCGAAAATCTAAAGGAGCCGAGATCAAGGCCGGTTCTGTTTCGCTTTCCACTGATATAAAATTCCAAGCAAAAGGAAACACAAACGAAAGTTCTCTCGCGCAGATCGGTAGAATATTAGAAGATTCTTTATTAACGAAGCCGAAAATCCAAAGAAGTACGGATAAGCTGGCCGCGATTTTCATAAAGGTGGTATTATTCGTCGCGATCGGGACCTTTATTTATTGGTTTAAATTTTATTCCACGGAAGAAGCAATCCTAAATACGATCAGCGTCTTGATCGTAGCCTGTCCTTGTGCCTTAGGTTTAAGTGTCCCGGCCGCACTCGTGATCAGTCATTTACTCCAATCCAAGGAAGGTGTACTCGTCAAAAATCCTGAGTCAGTGGAAATTTTAGCAAAAGCAAATCGGATCTTCTTCGATAAAACCGGAACGCTTACCACAGGCAAACTGGAATTAAACGCGGAAAAGTATTTCACTATAGATGAAAAGCCGTCCAAATTCAGGGAGATCGCAATCCGACTAGAATCCCATTCTTCTCATCCAATCGCTAAATCCATCATAGAAACATTTTCTTCGGACTCACCTCATTTTTTAGAGGAACTATCCGCAAACGAATCCTCCGGGAATATTTCGGGTTGGAGCTCCTACAAAGAAATTCCAGGAGAAGGAATGGAGGCCAAATTCCGAGAAACAACATATAGGATCGGTAAAAAGAACTTCGTATGGGAAAATAAACCCGAAAACGACGGATGGATCCATCTTTCCGAAAATGGTATTCCATTGGTCGCCTGGGAATTCAGGGATAAAGCCAGACCGGAAGCAAAAGGTTCCATACAGGAACTAAAATCATTTTTTTCTAATATGGAAATATTGTCCGGAGATATTCCGGCGAAGGTGGAAACACTTTCCAAGGAACTCGGGATCCAAAATTATAAAGCCAATCTAACGCCCATCCAAAAGAAAGAAAGGATCTTAGAGGCACAATCTTCGGGAGAAGTGGTCCTTATGGTGGGGGATGGGGTCAATGATTCCGCATGTATAGCTCAGGCAGACCTGGGGATCTCAATGGGGATGGGTTCCGATCTTTCCTTGGATAAATCGGATATTATACTCGTAAAAGACAGATTGGATTCCCTTCCTAAATCCGTTCTGATCGCCAGAAAAACAAGAAGAGTAATTCTTCAAAACATCTGTCTTTCATTAGTTTATAATTCCATAATGATCCCTTTAGCGGCAGGCGGGTTAATGCTCCCTGTGATCTGTGCGGGCTTTATGACATTGAGTTCTTTAACTGTCGTATTAAATTCCATTTCTTTAAAACATAGGGTATTTACATGAACGCTTTGTATCTGACAATTCCGATCGCACTCGTGATCTCTTTCGGAGCATTTTACGTATTTTTACTCAATTTTAGGTCCGGTCAATATGAAGATATCGAAGGTCCTAAATACAGGATGTTATTTGAAGAAGATAAACAGGAAAAATCGAATTAGGAATTTATCATGGAACTTACTTCTGCGATCTTATTCGGATCTTTTTTAAACGGCCTAACCGGTTCTTTCCATTGTTTAGGAATGTGTGGCCCCCTAGCGGGAAGCCTAAACCTGACAGTATCGCCGACCGACAAAAAAACAAATCCGGTCCTATTACAAATTTTGTATAATCTGGGAAGATTAGTTTCTTATTCTTCGATAGGGTTGGGTTTCGGTTTTTTAGGAAAGGTTACAAACCAAAGTTTATCCTTATTACTTCCTGCTCAAGAATTTGCAGCGTGGTTCGGAGCGTTTTTTATTCTACTTTTCGGAGTATCCATTTTATTCCAAAAAGATTGGACACAAAATCGATTTTTCTCTAAAATTTTTTCCAAAGTAGGTTCTAAACTTTTAAAATTCAAAGAGAATAAAAGCCCGGTTTCCAGGCTCACTATCGGATTTATGTTCGGAATGTTGACCGGATTTTTACCCTGCGGCATCTTATATCCCGCATTCGTGATGGCATTTGCGACAGGTTCGCCCGTATTCGGAGCGTTAAGTATGTTCTTCTTTTTTTTAGGGACCTTTCCCCTACTTTTCGGATTCGGTTTAGGATTTAGAATGATCTTAGCAAAATTCGGAAAAGATAAACTTAAACTAGCAGGTTTTGCGATCATTCTCCTTTCTATCTCTCTGATATTATTCAGAATGAATCATACACATCATCATTCCGAACCGGGAGAAAAAATAGAAGAAGGTAGCCATCACCACCATCATTAGGTCTTATAAATGGGAGAATTCCTTGGACCTTTTTTCCGGGAAGCGATACCATCTTAGTATCGCTTCCGAAACCATAATCCATTTGGCACTGTCCTCGAAATGACTCGGAGAACCTGGTACAAAATACATTCTTTTAACAGAAGTTTCTATCTTGGAAAGAACGGAACGGTTCACTATTCTGCCCGTAAAATCAAGCTCACCTAAAATATTCAAGATGGAAGCGTTTAACAACTTTCCATTATATTCCTGAAGACCGTTCCCGATTAATACCAAACTTTCGACCGGCGATTCCGAACTTTGTGCAGCCCGGAATATTCTATCCGATATCGAGGAAGATCCTATATAAGAAATTTTTAAAGAATCAGCGCCCTTGATATTTTTGATCTGTTTGGTGATCTCTAAAAGTCGATCCGACAGAAGAGCAATATCGGAACGATTTGCGTGGATCTCTCTTTCCTCCCGGGTCAAAAGGCCTTTCAGAAAAAAAGTGGCCACTCCCCATTCATTCAGTGAAATCCTCATCTTAGAAAATCGATCCGCGAATTTATCATCCTTCTCATCTAAGATCAAGATAGCCAAAAACTCAGCCTGGCTCGGGATAAAAAGTTCTCCTTTAAGGTGGATCCGATTTACTTTGAAGTTTAGAATGTTCTGGATATCATACAGGACCATTTTATAAAACTTTAAGTAGAGAATATAAACGGTATGAGGATTCAATCCAACAAACGAAGGAGAGCCTCTTCATTTTTAATCACTATTTTTCTTTTGTCTATTTCCACCCAACCTCTGCTCTTAAAATCAGCCAAGGCCCGGACCAAAGTTTCAGTAGTCACGCCGATCATAGATGCCATGATCTCACGAGTGAAAGGAAGATCTTCGTCCGAGTCTTGTGATTCTGATAATTGTAACAGAAATTCTGAAAGTTTTGCGTGAACTTGACGAGTTCCCAAAGAATAGATCTTATTCTCCGACTCGACAGCTTCGATTGTTACCTGTCTGAACACTGAATTTTGGAATTCTGAATCGGAATTTAAAAGTCTGCGAAGTTCCTCTTCTTCCACAAATAGAACCGTGGATTCCACGAGCGCCACAGCATGGTGCAGGAAATTTCCTCCGATGGCGGCGTCTCTGATCCCGACCCAATTTCCAGGATGATAAATTTTGAATGTATGCTGTTTTTCCCCCGACCAGGAAGTTCTATAGGATCGGATGGAGCCGGTCTCGACTATATAAAACCCGTTAGCCTGCTCTCCTTGAGAGAATAAGATCTCGTTTTTGGAAATCTTCTTACGAGTGAAATTAACTTCATGGTGATGGAGAAGGTTTTCTTTTGGAAAAATTTCCCTTGGTAAAACTCGGTTTGTCTCGGTTGCGATTTTTACTGCGCTGGTCATGTTTTTAAGTCCCTTTATATCTCGATGGTCATAACCATACGGGAAGAAAAAGTAAAGGTCAAGGCCCGGTGAGAGATCCTACCGATTGGGACGGTTTCCGGCGGATTTCCAGGGTGAAATTCCGCGGTAATAAAACCGCGGATTGCATAATTACACTTCGAATTCGAAAACTTCTCCTCTTTCCGGGATCTTTGCCTCCCATCCGTATATACTTCGGATACGATTCCCTAAGATCCTACTTGCGTCCTCTTCACCGTGTACAATGAAGACCTCCTTAGGTTGCGTTTTGATCTTGGATAACCAAGAGATAAGTTCCGATTGGTCTGCATGAGCGGATAATCCGTCTATATTCTGAACATCACATCTCACCTCATAATATTTACCCCGGATCTTGATCTCAGTATCTCCCCTCAGCAATTTATTACCCCTGGTCTCTCTCGCTTGGTATCCTACGAATAATACTAGAGAATTAGGATCGCCTAAGGAATGTTCTAGATAGGAAAGCACCCTTCCTCCCGTGGCCATCCCGCTTCCGGCGATCACAATTTTCGGTCCCCTTTTATTCACTATCTTTTTGGTCTCCGAAGATTCGGTGATGCAGAATATATCCTCTTTTAATTCGGATAATTCGTCCTCCTTCAACTTATGCCATTCGCTTCCATAAGTATTAAATAAATCTAAAACTTTAGATCCCATAGGAGAATCCATATATACGGGTATATTCGGGATCTCTCCGTCCTTCATCAATTTCCAAATCAGATACATGACTGCCTGAATTCTCTCCACCGCGAAGCAGGGAACGATAATGGTTCCCTTAGAAGTGGAGAATTCATGGATCAATTGAGCTAAACGTTTGACCGGATTTCCCCTGTGGATCCGATTCCCATAGGTGGATTCGATTAGGACAATATCCCCTTCCTCCGGCTTTTCCGGCGGATATAAAAGAGGATCGTTATCACGACCTATATCCCCCGAGAAGATTAGCGTCTTGTTCCCAACCTTGAACTCGATAAAGCTTGCTCCGAGAATATGACCGTTGTATCGGAAACGAAACCGAATATTCGGTTCCAGATGGAACCATTCCCCGATCTCTACGGCATAAAATAGTTTGATTGTCTTTTCGGCATCGTCGCTATCATACAATGGAAAGGCGGGTTTATGTTTGGAATATCCGCCCAAATTCGCAAGTTCTGCGTCTTCTTCCTGTAATTTTGCGCTATCTTTCAGAACTATATTAGATACATCTAATGTAGGTTTGGTGCCGAATATTTTCCCTCGAAAACCTTTTTTTACAACTCTAGGTAAATATCCGCAATGGTCCAAATGTCCGTGAGTAAGAAGAATATGATCTATTTCCGTCGGAAAGAATTGATCTGCATCCCAGTTCAAAAGTCTGAGTTTTTTTTCCCCTTGGAAAAGACCGCAGTCGATCAGAATCGTTTTTCCAAAGGCTTTTAAAAGGTATTTAGAACCAGTAACGGTGCCCACTCCTCCCAAAAATTGTAAACTAACAAGACTTCCGTTCTGATTCTCCAATTTGATTTCTCCTTTAATTGCGCTCGTTCCGGATAAGCCGGAAAGAAGCAAGAATAAGCAAAAATCTCGCTTAAGTCAATACTTCGCGAGATATACGGTGAAATCGGTTCTTAACCGGCAAAATCACAGGGAGAAATTAAAGAAGTTCTTTGATCTTGGAGATATACTTTCTTCCGACGGGAAGTTGTGTCTCGTCCTCATCTTTCAAGTGAACGGAATAATTTCCCATATTATCACTTTGTAAATGAGACAACTTTTCCAAATTAATTATGTATTGTTTATATACCCTCATAAATTTATTCGGAGGAAGTTTATGCTCCAGACTTTTTAAGGATTTGTAAGTCACGTACTGCCTTTTTTCGGTATGAACCACGCTAAAATTATCCCTGGACGAAATATAAATGATCTCTCCGTAAGGAATTAAAAAATGATTTTCCTTTTCTAAAATGAAAAGTCCATGCTCGTTAAAAACGTTCTTGGAAGGTTTGCCTGATTCGTTCCCTAAAATTTCCACGGCACGATCCACCGCTTTAAAAAATCTTTCTTTAGAAAACGGTTTGAGAAGGTAATCGATGACACCGAATTCGAATGCCTCGATCGCCTTGTCTCTAAGCGCAGTGATAAAAATAATATACGGAGGATTTTCCAATCTTTCTAGAATATCCAAGCCGGAAAGGATGGGAAGATTAATATCCAAAAAAGCCAGATGGAATTCTTCGTTCTGAAGATATTCCAGCGCTTCTTCCCCATCTTTAGCTATTTTTACTAGTTTTAATTCAGGGCGAGCAATACAGTAATTTACGAGTAATTCCCTAGTAGGGGCCTCGTCTTCAACGATCAGTGTTCTCCATTCAGCCATTTTTATTATTAATTTTTCGCGGATTTAAAACCGATCGTGACGATCGCCCCGCCCTCGGGGTGATTTTCGATCTTCACTTCCGAATCGTAAAGATAAAATTTCAGACGTTCGGAAATGTTCACAATGCTCCTGGAAAGAATATTGGAATCCTTTAATCCCTTTCCATTATCCCTTATCGTTACCATGGTCTTGTCATCCTTCATCAAAGCTTTAACGCTGATCTTTCCTTTTCCTTTTCTATCTCTTAAACCGTGAATATAGGAATTTTCCACTAAAGGTTGTAAGGTCAAGGGCGGGATCTGGCATTGTTTAAAATTACCCGATTTTTCGAACTCCACTTCTAAAAAGTCGGAAAACCTAAGTTTCAAAAGTTGTAGATAATTTTCCATAAATTCCCATTCTATATCGAAAGGGACAAGCTGTTGGTTTGCCTGATCCATTAAAAATCTGTAATTATCTGCGAGCATTAAAATGGCGGAATCCGCAAGCCCTGGGTTTGTCTGGAGATAGGAATGAATGATGCTCAACGTATTAAATAGGAAATGAGGACTCATCCGATCTTGAAGGATCTTTAGATTGTTCTCGGCGTGCCTCGCCTTCTCTTCCGTTTCTTTTCTTTCTGTGATATCGTTGCGGATCGCCAGATATTGATACGGCTTTCCATTGACGTCCAAAATTGGGGAAATGGTGGTATCCACCCAGTAATATTTTCCGTCTTTAGCTCTGTTTTTAATTTCTCCTTTCCAAATTTTTCCTTTGGAAATCGTCTTCCAAAGATCTGCGAAAAACTCCTTCGGATGGTATCCGGAATTGACTACCCTATGAGTATGTCCTAACAATTCGTCTCTGGAATATCCGCTAATATCGCAGAAGTTTTGGTTCACGTAGATGATCGTTCCAGCCTTATCGGTAATCGCAACGATAGATACGGCATTCAGCGCTTTCTGAAAATCAGACAGTTCCTTTAAAGAACTTTTTAATTCTCGTTCTATCTCTTTGGTTCTAGTAATATCCACACCGACGAACCATTTCATGGAACCGAAAAGCGGAAATTCCGAGGAGATATTAGAAAGGGAGACTAATTTGGACTTTCCTCCTTTGGAAACCAGATCCAATTCCCAATTCTTAAAATCCGAATCCAGAAGTCCGGGATTGAATCCGGCAGATTCCCCTCTATCTGGGATCAAATTTCGAAAAGAAAAACTGGGATCGTTTAAGATCTCGATAAAAGAATATCCCAAAACTTTTTCGCATTCATGGTTCCAAGAAACAGGTCTAAGATTCTCGTCCAAGGAAAAGAAAAGAATAGGCATATTATCCAAAACATCTTTCAACCTTCTTTCATTGCCCATAAATGCCTATAATTGCGGTATATTAACGTAAGTCATCATTAGATTACATACTCTCGATTCCTCTGCAATCAAAATTATGCGGAAAACCCTGTAGGTTTGCTTTTTCCTTTTGGATCGTGCCGTTCTCCCCGTTGGCCGTTGACTGATCGTTAATACTAGTTTAAAACTTCCTCAGGAGTATTCGCGATGAATAGTATAACCAAACCAACGGATCATTTTTTGAATCTTTCCAATTTGGATCATTTCTTCCAATCCTGGAACGAGTTATTGAATAGAAGCCCCTTCCAACATATCCCGGCAGTTAACGTGGTAAAGACGAAGGAAGGATATGAAATGGATTTCGCGGCTCCCGGCTTGGAAAAAGGGGATTTTAAAATCGATCTAGAAGGCGACCAGCTTACCGTAAGCGCGGAAAAAAAATCCGAATCCAAACAAGAGGACAAAACCTATAGCAAGCGAGAATACAATTATTCTTCCTTTAGCAGGACATTCACTCTTCCGGATAATGTTATTAAGGATCAAATCAGCGCTAAATACGATAACGGAGTGTTAAAGCTCACTATTCCTAGAAAGGAACTAGAAGCGCCCAAAAAAGCGGTTAAGATCGGAGTAAATTAATACCACCGATTACAAAAGCTGAATACTCGGCGAGTTCGTTTCAAATTCGCCGATTTTTTTCGGAGTAAATTAAAATAAAACCTTATGACAACTTTAATAACTCAAGAATCAAAACATTGGTGGCTTCAAATATTAGTCGGTGCCCTTTGGCTTCTAACGGGAACGGTGACGATTCTATTTCCCGGACAAAGTTTTTTAGTATTGGCACTTGCATTCTCAATCATTCTGGCCGCAACCGGAGTTAGCCATATCCTATTTTCCTTATACAATAGGAAATACACTGAAATATTCATTTGGAATTTAGTTGTCGGTATCTTAGACGTTCTGATCGGCTCCTTATTATTCATTCATCCGGAGATCACTGCTGTCACACTTCCCTTTGTATTCGGATTTTTGCTGATTTTTCGTTCAATTTCCCTAATATCTTTTTCTATAGAAATTCGAAGACTAAGGAACTCTCATTGGGGATATGTCCTTATTCTAGGGATTTCCACCCTACTTTTCGCAATATTCGTATTATTCTTTCCTTTGATCGGGATATTTACGATTATTTTTTGGACCGGAATCGGGTTTTTCATCTCTGGGATGGGAAATTTATACTTAGGTTGGAAAGAGTTCAAGATAGAAAGATCTAGAAAATAATTTTATCGTAATTTTCGTTCAGAACCCCGGGAGTAATTCCTGGATTGCTCCCGGTCCGTCTTTTGAAAAATTGTCAATAAAAACCGATACCTACTTATAGAAATTAGCTAATTCTAATATATCCGCAGCTTCTAAAGTATTCGTACCATAATCTTTCGCATTCGCATGGATCATAGCGATCCCGAGTTGTTTCAAGGTAGAAACACGCTTCGGAAAAATGATCCTTCACAGAGGAAAAGTCCAGCCGAAATATTTATAGGCAGACAAAGTATTTTTTCTCCGGAAGTTGGATGCATATAACCGGGACGAAAATTATACACCTTCGCCCATCATTCCGGTGGAGCCGGTAATTATTACTCTTAATTTCATTTAATCACCCCGCTACTCGCAGTATCTTCTTCAAGCTGGCTAGATACGATCGGATCTTCTTTGGAGGAATTAAACGGGAGTTTAGGCCACCAAGCAATATAATCTTTTTGTAAATCAGGTTCCAAACTTTCTCCTGGTTTAGGAGTAATCACAGTAACTCCAAGTTCTTTAGATTTTTCTAAAACTCTTTCCACAGGCTCCGTCCAACCGTGTGATGCAAGAGCAAACAGTCCCCAATGGATCGGGAGTAATACCTTTCCTCTAAGCTGGGCATGAGCGATCACCGCTTGTTCAGGACCGATATGCCAATCTGGCCATGCCTGGTTGTATTGCCCCGTCTCTATCATAGTCAGATCGAAAGGACCGTATTTTGCACCGATCTCTTTCATTTTTGGAAACAAACCCGTATCTCCCGAAAAATAAACCCGATGTTTAGGCCCGAGCAAAGCGTAACTGGACCAAAGTTTTTCGTCGTTGTCCAAAAGATATCTACCGGAAGCATGCCTAGCCGGAGTGCTTACTATTTCCAGGTCCTTGATCTTTTTACTTTCCCACCAGTCCAATTCCACGATCTTTTCCTCAGGAACACCCCAGTGAGAAAGATTGGCTCCTAAACCTAAGGGAACGACAAATAACGTGTTTCGATCTTTCAATTTGGAAATCGTCCCGAAATCCATATGATCGTAATGATCGTGTGAAATTAATACCAAATCTATTTCCGGGAGATCTTCCAAAGAGATTAAAGGAGGATACCATCTTTTTGGTCCGATCCAAGAAGAAGGAGAAGTTCTGTCCGACCAAACAGGATCGGTTAAGATCCTAACTCCATCCAATTCTACCAAAGAAGAGGAATGTCCAAACCAGGTAACCCTTAAACCGGACTCTGGAAATTTTGAAAATCTCGATTTTTCCACAAAAACTACAGGCACAGGATCTTTGGGAGTTACATCGGCGCTTGGGTGGAACATACTGCCTATAGCTCTCCAGAAATCGTTGATCAGAGGTTGAGGATTTACGAATTGCCCTTCTTTCCATTGGGGAGATCCTTGCATTCGAATAAACCTTTCTCCTTCCGCTTGTTTACCCAGCGCTTGGCAGGTATAAAAAAAGGAACCGGCCAAGATAGAGATCAATATCGGAACCAACCATTTTCCGGATCGATTTATGTTTTTCATTCGTTTTATTTCCTAATTTAGAAACGACCCACCGGAACAACCGATAGATATTATCCTTACATTTTGACAATTTTTATCTAAGCTGTCAACATCTCAGACCTGCAAAGTTTAATAAAGTTGACATTTTTTTATTAATTTGTCAAATAATCTTATGACCGGAAAGGTAAGCCTAGGGGATGAGGCAAGAAAAAGGGAAATTTTAGACGCTGCGCTATATTGTTTTCTTCAATTCGGATATTCCAAAACTTCCATGGACGATATAGCGAAACAGGCGAAATTATCCCGCCCTCTCCTATATTTAAAATTTAAGAATAAAGAGGATCTATTTGAAGGGATCTTTGATTACACCTTGGAAGGGAGTTACGAAAAAGCGGAGAAAGTTTTGGACCAAAATATTTCCGCCAAACAAAAACTTCTGCGAATCTGCGAGCTGATATTGATCGAGCCCTGGGCCAAAATAGAAGGAAAACCTAAAACCGCAGAGTTTTATGAAACCTGTTCTAAATTATCCCCCGAAAGCACGCAAAAATACGAAAGACAAATTATCAAATTCGCCGAGCGAATATTGGGGGACAAAGAAAGCGCAAAAGTGTTTTTTCTGGCTTTGGAAGGACTTTCCGCAGACCTACCCAAAACAAAAGTACTACATAAAAGAGTCGCATTACTTACAGAAAAATTTGCACGTTAGAGATATTTTCGGTTTTCAATAATTTTCCGACATTCGCGGGTCGAAAATTACAATCATACTACGTCTTAGGATTTAGCTCTTGCCAATAAATTGGGGTATTATACCCTGCAGCTGACTTTTTGTTAGAACTCCTAATGACCAAACTGAAATTTATCATTCCATCTAATTTACACAGATTTGTCTCACAAAAACTTCTTATATTCTGCCTAGTTTTTTCCCTTGGCAATTGTGAGAGAGCCTCCTGGATCGCGGAAGACTCAATCCTCTCCTTAGATGGAGAGTGGGAATTTATCTCCGACAATAACACGAATCCGGATTTCAAAAAAGGAACGAAAATAACGGTTCCATTCGATTTTAGTTCCGACGATGTTTATCAGAATTTTGACGGATGTATTTCCATCCGTCATGCGCTACCGGAAAAGGCCCGCGCCTGGATGAATCAGCAGACTTCGGTTGCAATCGATTCCGGTCATAGTTCTGACTTCGCTGAATTTTATCTGAACGAAACTTCTAAACTTGGACTGATCGGAAAAACAGGAAGAAGAGATCCCTATCTTTCCGGACAAGACGGAAGGATCATTTCCGTACTTCCTGCGGCAGCATTTCGTCCAGGTGGAGAAAATTTTATCTACGCAAAAATCTGCACAATTCCCGGAAAACCCTTCCATTGGAGCGGACCTAAAGTTGCCTTGGGAATTTCGGAATCCATTTTTAAAAAATTCGGATTAGAACTAAGCGTTGCATTTCTACTTGCTGCGGTTTATATCAGCGTAGGACTTTACCATCTTCTTCTGGCTGTCAGAAGACCAAACGATATATTCAATTTATATTTCGGATTGTTTGCGATCTTCTTTTCCATATTTCACCTTACGAATAATTCCACTGCGGAGATACTTTTCGGCTCTCATAGACAATTACAATCCAAGGTGGACCAATTTTCGCTGATGATGTTTATCGGAAGCCTTCTTTTATTCATTGCTAGGTTCTTCCAGGGAAAACATCCGAAGTTCGCCGTCTATTCCGCTACTCTTTACGGACTTGTAGCCTTTTTAGATATATTCGTAAATCAGTATATTCGAGATTTATTACTTACAATCGTCGCAGGACTCACAGTAGTAATTGTTTTTCCATATATTTCTTTCATCACAGGAAGATCCGCTTGGAAGGGTAATTCCGATGCAAGACTACTTTTAGGTGGAGTTGCATTGATCGTTTTAGGAGGCGTGCACGACTATGCGGTCACAAACAGGCTCATCAATTCCGCATTGATCATGCCTTTCACTTTTTTGGCATTCATATTAGGGATAGCATTCATATTGGCAAACCGTTTCGTTCGGGTCCATAATGAAGTGGAAGAATTAAACGCAAGCCTGGAGGAAAAGGTCCGCCAACGAACCAACGATCTGCAAAAAAGCCTAACCGAGATCAAGGAACTCAAACATCAACAAGACGGAGATTATTTCCTAACCTCCCAGTTAATGCAACCTTTGGCCGGAAACTACGGACATAGCGATATAGTACGAGCGGAAATACTTTGCCGCCAAAAGAAAAGGTTCCAATTCAGGAATTGGCAAGGGGAATTGGGTGGAGACTTATGTGCGGTTTATTCCTTAAAATTGAAAGGAAGACCTGTATTAGTTTTCTTTAATGGGGATGCAATGGGAAAATCCATGCAGGGAGCGGGAGGCGCTCTCATCATGGGGACCGTATTTAAAACAATAGTCACAAGAACCCAAAACACATTAGAGATGCAGGAGATCTTCCCGGAACATTGGCTCAGAAGATGTTATCATGAATTAAAGAGCGTATTCGTTTCCTTTGACGGAAGAATGTTGATCTCCATGGTAGTAGGCATTGTGGATGAAGAATCGGGACTGATGTATTTTGTGAACGCAGAGCATCCACAAGTAGTGATGTACAGGGACGGAAGAGCGGACTTCCTTTCCGAAAACGGAATGCTCAGAAAGGTAGGAGTAGAGGATCCGGACGAAGTATTCGTAGTCCAAACACTTCAACTCAAACCGAACGATGTGATCCTGATCGGATCCGACGGAAGAGACGACGTTCAACTCGGGATCAACGAAGATGGGAACCAGATCATCAACGAAGACGAAAGAGCATTCTTAAAGGACGTAGAAGAGGCAAAAGCGGAACTACTACAAATAGAAGCTCTCATCCGCTCCAGAGGGGATATCATAGACGATTTGAGTCTTGTAAGGATTTCCTATAAGGAAGAAATGACCTCGGTCGCGGATATTCTGGACGATCCTTTCCAGAACCAACAACTCACCGATACAATTTCCGAAAAAGCAAATCGTAGAAAGGCGTTAAGAAGTGCGATCGAAGAGAAAGATTATATCTTTGTCGGGTCGGAAGGCCAAAAATATTTGGAAAAATATCCTGATGATAGCCCGGTTTATCTCTGGGTTTCATACGCACTCGCAAGACTTGGAAATTACGACAAAGCGATCGATTTCGGAGAAGTTCTTCTCATGAGAGATCCCGGTCATTCCAAAAACCTAGAACATCTAAGTAAACTACATTATAAAAATGGAAATAAGGTCCGAGCGGAAGCCCTATTAGCCGCATCGAAGTCTAAATCGGATTAGAACCTCTTTAGGCTTCCTTGGACATACTTTTTAGGATGGTAGTCACTTCCAAACGGCAGCTTCCACATCCTGTTCCTGCACCTGTCCGTCTACCGATTGCCTCCAGGGTTCTTTCTCCATCCTGGATGGCTTCTCTGATATTTCCTTCTCCTACTCCGTTGCAGGAACAGACAACCTTTCCCTGAAGAGGTTTCATCATTTCGTCGTCATTCAGAAGATGTTTCCTACGATCCCCCAATTCAATACCGGAAGAAACCCAATCTTTCATTCTGCTAAAGGAAGACTTATCACCTATCAAAATAGCGGCAACCAACCGGTCGTTCCGGATGATACATTTTTTATAAAAACGTTTTTTACGATCTAAGAATATGATCTCTTCGAATTCTTCCCGTTTATCCATAGGGATTTCCATAGGAATATCCGGAAGCCGGATCGTAGCCAATTCCAATCCCGGGATCTTTAGAATATGAGCATGTAACGAACCGGTATATTCGTTGAATGCGTAACCGAATAGATGTTGAGCCGCGATCTTTGCTTGGTCATCCACGGCCGAAATATTCCCGTAACTTCCGGTTTTATGTTCTGCAATCTCCCCGATACAATACACGTCCGGATCGCTAGATCTTAAAAAAGAATCCACCACCACTCCGTTATTACAATCCAATCCACCCTTGACCGCAATCTCGAAATTCGGTTTCGTCCCGATCGCAAAAATAATCCCATCGGGCTCGACAAAATTCCCGTTCGAGAGTTGAACTTTCGAAACTCTTTCCGTTCCTTCTATCTTAGAAATTTCACATTCGAATATTAACTCGATCCCTCTTGCAAGTATCTCTTCTTTTAAGATATCCGAGCCCACAACATCCAATTTTTGGGACATCAAACGATCCGATCGAACAAGAACAGTCACTTTTACGCCGACACCTTTTAATGCCGCTGCAAGTTCCAATCCGAGAAGTCCGCCACCCACTATAAGCGCATGGGACTTCGGGACAAAAAAACCTTTGATCCGATCCGCATCCGATTTACTTCTTAAACTAAACACCCCTTGCATTTCGGGGCGGACCTTTGCAGGCCAGACCGGAGAACTTCCCATCGCAAGCACAAGTTTATTATAGGAATATAATGTTCCTTCCGTATCACGGACCTTCTTCCCTTCTGTATAGATCATCTGAACGGATTTATTTGGAAAAAGGTCCAAATTCCAGGACTTTACCTCCTCGGGATCAGTCGGCATAAGATCGTCGAATTCCTTTTCCCCTCCGATATAATCCGGAAGAAGTACCCTATTATAAAAAGGATTTTCTTCCCTACACATCACTGTGATATCATCACCCGGTGCAAGGTCCCTGTATTGTTTTAAGAATGCGTATGCGGCAGTTCCGCCACCGACGATTAAAATTTTCTCCTTAGGTTTTTTATAAGGAGCGATCCGGACTGCAGAAATTTTAAAACCTGGTTGTTTGGACAATGGATCAGAAGCGGAACTAGTAAGATTATTGGACCTGAACATATCAGTTCCATTCTTTCTTCCCCAATGCATCGGCAAAAATACGACACCACGTTTTATGGAATCTGTTAGGAGGGCTTTTGCACGAACGGATCCTCTCTTGCTCGAAATGGTCACCACCATTCCGTCTTTGATATCGTATTTATAAGCGTCGTCCGGGTGGATCTCCAAAAAAGGTTCAGGTCTATGTTCTTTCAATTTTTTGACCTTACCTGTCCTGGTCATTGTATGCCATTGATCCCTGATCCTTCCGGTGGTAAGCACCAAAGGAAAATCGTCGTCCGTTTTTTCGGAGTCGTCTTCGGATCTTACGGAGTGAATCTTTGCTTTCTCATTCTTTCTGTAAAATTTTCCGTCGCTAAATAATCGCACGTTATCCGAATGCCCCTTCCGGGGATAAGGCCATCTAATCGCTCTGTGTTTACGGATTTCTTGATAATCTAAACCTAATATATCGATCTTAGTCCCTTCCGTTAATCTACAATGTTCCAAAAAAATTTCTTCTTCATCGGAATAATCGAACGAAGGACCGAATCCCATTTTTTTAGCGAAATCTTGTATGATCCAAGAATCAGCTTTTGCTTCCCCTGGAGGTTCTAAAATTTTCGGGAGAACAGAAATACTACGATCGGAACTTGTCATTGTACCCTTCTTCTCCGCCCAACCGGCAGCAGGAAGTACAAGGTCCGCGAAAGGGATCACGCTAGATTCGGAGGAAATATCCTGGACAACTACAAACTCAGCCGAACGAAGACCGGATTCGGCGGCTCTTACATCCGGAAGACTGACTGCAGGATTCGTACAAATGATCCATATAGCTTTCATTTTGCCGGAGGCAAGCTTTTCAAAAATTTCAGTCGCACTGTAACCGGGAGAATCTGAGATAGAAGCCACTCCCCAAAATTTTGCGACCTCATTTCTATGTTCCGGATTCTCCAGGTCTCTATGCGCAGGAAGAAGATTACAAAGTCCTCCAACTTCCCTTCCACCCATGGCATTAGATTGACCGGTTAAGGAGAATGGACCGGATCCTGGTTTTCCAATATGCCCAGTGAGAAGAGAAAGATTGATCAGGGCCAAATTTTTGTTCACTCCGACAACACTTTGGTTCAACCCCATAGCCCATAAGCTGATAAATCCATTCGCTTTAGAAATGTATTCCGCAGTTTTATAAATTAGTTCGAAAGAGATCCCGCAGGTCTCAGCGGCTTTTTGAACCGGAATTTCGAAAACTTTCGTTTTTAGTTCCTCGAATCCTTCGGTATGCGTCCTTATGAATTCAGTATCTATCCAATTTTTCTCTATTAGAATTCTTGCAATTGCATGAAATAAATAAATATCAGTTCCGGGATTTATCTGCAGATGAATGTCCGCATGTTCGCAGGACTCCGTCCTACGAGGATCCACTACTATGAGTTTAATATTCGGATTTTCTCTTTTTCTAGCTTCTATTCTTCTGAATACGATCGGATGGCACCAGGCAGGGTTTGCCCCAGCTACTAAAAAACAATCCGCAAGGTCCAGATCTTCGTATCCGACCGGAACGGCGTCTTCTCCGAATGCCATCTTATATCCAGTGACGGCAGAACTCATACAAAGTCTGGAATTTGTGTCTATATTGTTTGTCCCTAAAAATCCCTTAGTTAACTTATTTATAATATAGTATTCTTCTGTCAGAAGTTGTCCCGAAACGTAAAACCCCACCGAATCAGGGCCGAAATCCCGGATATAACCCTTAAATTTTTCCGCAGCGAGATCCAATGCCTTATCCCAACCGGTTCTTTTTAGAGGAGAAAAACGATCCTCCCTCATCATCGGGAACAGAATTCGATCTGACCTGTCCATGACGGAATAATGCAAATTCATCCCCTTTGAGCAAAGGACACCTCTGTTTGTTGGATGATCGGGATCCCCACTCACAGAAATATCCTGGGGTCCGCTTTTTTCCACCTTCAGGCCGCAACCTACCCCACAGTAAGGGCAAGTTGTTTGAAAGGTCTCCAGGTTTTGCATACTTGTATTCATGCAATTATCACGCCATATCCTGTATTATTTAGAAAACAGGCCAATTAGATGCTTTCCGAGTCTGGTTTCGAGAAGAGAAGACACCTTCCTCTTCAGTTCTGAGGCAGTTTGTATAGAATTTCTGCAATGTAGTATCTTCGACAAAGTCAATATTGGCATACCGAACGGGAGGATCTGGCAAAGAAATGCAGAATATACACTGGAATTCAGATTCAGAACGATCAGAAACGAATTGGCTTTCTTTTTTAGATCTGGCATTTATCCTGCATAGAAAGAAAAAGGTCCCCTGGGATCCCGAAGGTCCTCTAGGCTCGAACCCAAAAGATGAAAGAGAAGAACGAGCATGAAATTTTGTTTTTTTTCTATTCCCAAGCGGATTTTTTAGAAGAAGTCTGGGCGGAATATAAAAGGTCTCCCGCAAAACTTTCCAGCTTAAATCTAGTGAATTGGATCTTTGCCGCCTTTCCTATCTATGAAGACATTTCTAAACTTCTCCCCTCCGTGATCTCAAAAACGAAAACGATTTCCGACAACGGGAACAATCCCGACTTTTCCTATGAATTAAAAAAGGTGGATATAAATGTAAAAACTCCGAGCGAATTAATTTCGATCTACAAAAGAGTTTCCGAAAGTAAACAAACGGATAAGAAGAAGTCCCCACAAAATAGTAAATACTTCTGGAATCTACAAAAAGAGATTCTGGAGGGAAGAAAAGGACCCTTATTAGTCTCATTAGAAGAAACCGCCAAGAGTATCATTCGCTTCAATAACGAACTCGAACTGGAATTGATAGAACATTATGGATTCAACTTTCGTAAAAAATTAAATATCGATATCATCTCATAATAAGCAATTTTCGTGCCAATCATTAATTATTTATAAATTTCTCCGAAAAAGGGCTAAACTTTTCACTTATCCCAGCAAGTCGAAGTTACTACAAAAAGTTTTCTCCTAGAAAACGTACATTTTTTATACAATACGTAAATTTATCCATCGTACCGTAAAGCGGATACTCGACTTACATCTTAACAAACGGACCTGATTCGCCAGTTCATTCAACATTAATATATTTTTAACATATTGGCACACTAATTGCTAATCCTTAAGAAAGATACTTTTACTGTGGGCTGCTCTCGAATGAAGATAATCTCAAAACTGAAGTTTTTTTCCTTATTTCTCTTAATAATCATTATTATGAGCACAAACTCTTATTCGGAAGAGGACCCGAATAAGAATGTTAAGGAAGTAAGTCCGAACCCTACCCCTTCTTCGGATACGAACAAAACGGAAAGTCCCGAATCAAAGGCCAAAAAACAAGAACCTAAATACAATTCTCCATGGAAAGGAAATATTCCTGTAGATCATCTCAGAACTCTTCTAGTCACTCCCGAACAAATGAAGGATACCCAAAAATCAGATTTGTTTTGGCTGGATAATTTAAAGTTAGGAGCTTCTCTTAGGCCCAGATTTGAAGCGAGAGAAAATCCCGATTTCAACAAAAAGACGGATGATTATAGTTCTTTCGTAGGACAAAACACTCAACTTTGGTTCTTATTCGATCCTTCTCCACATTATGCGATCAAAGTCACCGTGCAAGACAGCAGGCTTTGGGGAGGAAGCCAAACTCCTCAGAACGCGGGAAATTGGGCTTACGGATTAAGTACAGGCACCGGAACCACATTGACCCCGGGGACTTCTACCAATACGAATATTAGAAATAATACGGATATTAGGGAGGCTTATATAGTATTCAAAAAATCTGATAAACTTCCCGTTTCCGTTTTTGTAGGCAGACAGGTTTTCGCTTTTGGTGATCTGAAAATTGTAGGCCCGTTAAATTGGCTTCACACCGGTTTTGCATTCGATGGGCTTCGATTCGTACATGACTCACAATGGTTTAGATCGCATGTATTCGGGACCATCCTTTCCAATCAATACGACGCTCCCTACGGTTTGACCACGAGTAATGGAAGATCGAAAGGTTCTATAGACCAGGCTTACTTTTTCGGTGCTTATAATACGATCAAACTCGGTGAAGAAGCCCATCTAGACCTATACGTATTGGAAGTTTCTAAAAAGTGGATTCCAAATCCGAATCCTACCGACTTTGATGATCGCCTAAAACAAAGAGACGATCTATTAACAACGGGCTTTCGATTTACCAACAGAACGAATAACAATCTTTTACCTGCTGGAAAGATCTGGGATTGGACCATAGAATCAGCATGGCAGTCCGGAATGACCGGGGATAGGGTCAAAGCCGACTGGGATATTCTGGATCAAAAAGCGGCTAACGGTAAAAACATTTACACGGAGAAAGTGCAATATGACACAAGACTTCTTTCTTTGGATACCGGGATCAAGGTTAACGATTGGATCCGACTCGGTATAGGTTATACTTACGCTTCGGGGGACCCGAATCGATCCGATTCAAAGGTCGGGACTTGGCAGAGTTTATTCCCTCAGATTGCAGGTTCTTTCCCAAATTGGAACACTATGAACGGGCAATCCCTAATGGTCGGATTCGAAAATATAAAGTCATATTCAATCAGAGCGAATCTCAAAACGGATTATGGAATGTTCATCTTTGCTATTTACGACACTCAAAAAGCGAATCTGCAAGATGCTTGGTATAAGGTCTCGGGAGTTCCGAATACCGGAGCAAGCACGGAAAATTATTCCAATGATAAATTCTCTTACGAGAATTCGAGATTGGGTAGAAGGTTATTCTATCAATATGATTTTACTTGGATCTATAATTACACGGAATCAGTCTCCATCTGGATGGGAATTTCCGTCGTAAAAGCGAAAGAAGCGATCGGCAATGAAAGAACGAATCCGTTTGCCTCAAATCCAGACAACAGATATACGTTCGACGATACTTCTAAATTCTTTTATCTCATGGTCTCCGCCTCCCTATAAGGCAATCCTTTCCCTAGGAGGGGCCGAAAGTTTCGGCCTCTCCTTTCTTTTTTATTGAAAAGTCTCGAATAGTATAATCAACTAGGGTAAGTTAGACTATGATTAGCTGTCCAAAGGGTCTTAAAATTGTTACATAATTTATTAACAATAGTTAAGATGAAAACTCTACCTTTCTCTGTCATACAGAATATGGAAGAGAAAGGATATGCAACACTGCGATGAAATTCCTCCAAAAATAAACCAGCCTTCCGATTTTTTAGAAAAGGACTTTTTGCCCAAAGAAATAGGTTTGGACGAATGGTTTTGTCAGGCGGCTCAATTTAAGAATATACTATATCATTCTCCGAATGGATTTGCGATCGTATCATTGGATGGAAAATTTATCAGTTCAAATCCTGCGCTTTCTCAAATTTTAGGATATTCAGAAAATGAATTGATCGGAATTAGCCTTGATTCGATCACCCACGCGGATGAAACCGAGGAAGATATAAGTTCCATCGATCAATTTTCGAACGGACCAACCCCTAGTTTCAAAAGAAAAAAAAGATACATTCATAAAGATGGACACCTTCTTTGGGTCCAAATCGATGTAACCTTAATACGGAACCAAACGGGTAACCCGAATTATTTCGCCATTCAATTTCAAGATATTACTAAACATCATGAATTAGAAAAGCAACTCATACATTCTCAAAGAATGGAATCGATTGGCTCCTTGGCGGGAGGAGTGGCCCATGATTTTAATAATATCCTGACGGTAGTCTTGGGTTACACGACCCTCCTAGAGAAAAATTCGGAGCATCCGGAAAAAATTTTACAATATTCTGAAATCATAAAAAAGACTGCGGAAAGAGGTTCTTCCCTGATCAAACAACTTTTGACCTTGGCAAGAAAGGTAGAGTCGGATCTTAAACCTTCGATCGCAAATGATCTACTCTTAGAAGCGATCCATATCGCATCTTCCACTTTTCCTAAATCTATTCGGGTGATTTCCGACCTACCTCAGGATCCAATCCTTGTACAGGCAGATCATAACCAAATCCATCAGGTTTTTCTAAACTTATTCTTAAATGCAAAAGACGCCATGCCTAACGGCGGATTACTTTCCATACGATTAAGAATGGAAGAAGGAAAATTTATTTCTCCGGAAAAGACCCAAAAGACCGCGGTGATAGAAATTCTAGATAGCGGAACAGGGATAGACAGAAAAACGATCCGCAAAATTTTCGACCCTTTCTTTACCACTAAAGAGCCAGGCAAAGGAACAGGTTTAGGGCTTTCTATCGCTTATGGAATTTTAGAAAATCATAAAGGTAAGATCAAGGTAGAAAGTGAACTTGGATCCGGAACGAAATTTTCAGTTTTCCTACCGGTTTTGGAATAGAGGAGGCCTCGGCAATTTTTTCGGTTTATGATAAGTTTATTTTTGTTCCTTCCAGATCCGATTTCTGATCCTACTTAGGGACACGGGGGTAATCCCCAAAAAAGAAGCGATATAATGTTGAGGAATACGATTTGCAATATCGGGCTGCTCCTTAATCAGATTCAAATACCTTTGTTCCGGACTATCCCTGATCCTTGATAAAAATAAATTCATATAGGTATCGAATCTTTCGGCTACATATTCCAGTAAAAAATCCCGGACCCCTTCGTTCTCTTTATAAATGATCGCCGCATCTTCCCCGCTCAGGATCAGTAATTCCGTGGGTTCGATACTTTCCACACTAAGTAAGCTATCCTTATAAGTTCCTCTATAACTATGAATGGAAGTGATTGCTCGATTCTCAGGAAAAAATGCGATCGTGATATCCCTTCCTCTATCCTCGAATTTCAACCGTAGACATCCTTTTTTAACGATGAATATGTTTTTGGTATAAGCCCCTCTTTTGATAAGTACGGTTTTTGGCGGAACCTTCCTTTCCTTTAACATGGAAGAATAACGGTCCCAATTTTTCTCCAAACTTGGGATCTTCTTTTTTATATTTTCCAGAAGAGGTATATCCTGCATCGTGATGCCTTGAATTCTCCCGTATTCAGTATCATAGGAAAGAAAAGGCAAGATTTGTTTTGGGATCAAACCGGGAATTTAAGATTTTGGAACAAGTTCTCTAATTCTTTCCGTAAAAAGTTTCGAATTAGATTGAATAGTTTCCTAAAAAGGGAAATCTTGCCCGCATCGAAGAGAATTTTTCAACATGTCATTCAGCAGATACAAAGGTAAAAAAGTATTTATCACAGGCGGATCCGCAGGTATAGGTAAGGGAATTGCGATAGAATTAGCCAAAGCAGGAGCAAGTGTAATCGTTTCCGCCAGAGGAAAATCCAACTTAGAAAAAACTGTCGAAGAATTGAAGGCCGTAGGAGCTCCAACAGCAGTTTTCGGATACGCAGTTTTGGATGTTTCGGATAAAAAAGCCTTAGAAAAAGAAGCCAAAAAGGCAATCCAAACCTTAGGAGGATTAGACCTTCTAATTTGTAGTAGCGGATTTGCAAAAGCGGGAGAAGCTTCTGACCTAGATGAAGAAGTTTACAGAAATCTAATGGATGTGAACTATTTCGGTCATGTAAACGGAGCTCTTGCATTCAGGGACCATTTTGCCAAACAAAAAAACGGGGAGATCGTATTCTTAGCGTCTACATTGGCCTTCTTTTCTATCTACGGTTACGGAGCTTATTCCGCCAGTAAGTTTGCTATCGTAGGTTTTGCTCAGGGATTTCGCCAAGAAATGATGCTTCATGGAGTAAAGGTAAAATTATTCCTTCCACCTACGACGGATACTCCGGGGTTGGAAAAAGAAAACACGGATAAACCCGAATTGAGCAAGGAAATAGAAATGGGTTCCGCATTGAACAGAATACATGCGATCGATTCGGTAGCAAAGGCAATCTTAAAATGGATCCCGAACAAAAAGTTCATCGGATATACCGGTTGGGATTCTTGGCTGCAATATTTTCTATTTAGACATTTTCCGGAATTCAGTATTAAACTGACGGATTCCGAATTAAAATCCGCTCAGTCCAGACTGAATAAGAAAAAAGAAGTATAAACTAAGGATTCATTCTTAAGGAGACTTTATGAAACCGATTAGCAAGGATTGGAAAGAAGATATCGCCCCGGACGAAGAGATTCGTTTTGCAGAATATGTAAAAGCGTTCCAAAAGATCCAAAAAGTGAATTCCTCCAAATTCGGAAAAGGCCGCACATTACATAGAAAGCAGATCTTAGGACTAGAGGCAAAGTTCGAAGTTTTATCGAATATTCCGGATTATACAAAACAAGGTCTGTTTGCAACCCCCGGAACAAAAGACGTTTGGATCCGTCTTTCCAGCGGAAGTATGAAAATACAGCCGGATACCACGGGAGATATCAGGGGATTTGCGTTAAAGATCTTAGGAGTGAACGGCCCGAGCGCATTACAAAACGGTAATACTTCCGCTCAGGATTTTCTTCTCATTAATTTGGAAGCGTTCTCTTCTCCTAAAAGTGACGAGTTTGTGGGTGTGGTTACCGCAGCCGCAAAAGGTGGCGGTCCTTTACTAAAATATCTTTTTTCCACTTACGGATTTTTCGGAGCATTCGCAAGGATCAAAAAAGTATCAAAAAGTTTTAATAAACCTTTTAGCGGATTTGCAACGGAGCCTTTTTATAGTGCGGCGCCTATCGCATTCGGACCTTATGCATGTAGAGTCAGGCTACTTCCCCCTACCGATAGGACACCGAGCAAAGATGCCTCTAAAGATTGGGCCGGTGATATGGGAGCAAAACTTTCCGAAGGCCAATTGGTATATACATTCCAAGTCCAATTTTTTACGGATGAAAAAACAACACCGATCGAAGACGCTTCCGTGAATTGGCCTGAATCGGAAGCGCCTTACGTAACTCTCGCAACTCTTACGATCCCAACTCAGGATTTTGCATCGGAGCATGGTCTTTCTTTACAGAAAAAGATCGAAGATACAATTTTTGATCCTTGGGAAGCTTTAATGGAGCATCGCCCTTTAGGAGACGTGATGAGAGCGAGAAAACATGTGTATCTCGCGAGCCAAAAAGGGAGGGGTGCGGTTTAAAGAATTTTATTCGTTCAAAAATAAAATACTATACAAAATCATTCAGCTAAATAGATCTTGGAATCTCAGTCTATTTTTGTAGGAACATAGATGGCCTCATCTATGGGAAGACGGTGCAATTCCGTCACGGTACCCGCCGCTGTAAGAGGGACAAAAGGCACAAGATGTCACTGGGTGTAAAACCTGGGAAGACGTGCCGAGTAGGACGATCTCGAGTCAGAAAACGACCTTACAAAAATCCTGAAGCTACGTGATCCGATCTCGGATGTAAGACGGTTACGTAACTAAACTCAACATTTTTGTTCATACGATACTAAGGTGTACTCTTTTATGCCCGAATATCGTTTATATCTTGTTAGGTGAAGATCTCTTAGGAGGGATTTTTATGCGCTCGATCTCCGTTTCGAAGGATTTTTCGGGAGCCAAGTTATGGCTTAGAGGTTCCGTTCTAGCTTTGGTTGCGTTGCTTGCTATCTCTACGATCTATACCGTAGGCTTGGAACCGATGGTGTATTTGCACGATACTTTCCATGATATAAGACATTCTACGGGCTTTCCATGCCACTAAGATCCGGATTTTATCACCTATTACGGACCGGGATATTTTCCGGTCTAGTATCAGGTCTTATTTTAGGGATTTTGGTTTGTGTATGGAATCTTCCTCTGATCTTAGAAGCGGAGAAGTTCGAATCCAAATCTATATCAGAAAAATCGAATACCGGTTCAACACATGTCCATTATCACGCACATGGAGAATCTCATTCTCATACAAAACAGGCATCTAATTCTGCTAAAAAAACTACTATTGATGACGAGCTTTGGCAAAAAAGAAATTTTGGGACTTTCATTGGATCTATTCTATTAGGAATTTCTTTTGGAGTTTTGATCTCTGTTTGGATGGCATTATTCCCTCCGAACGGATTTTTAGAAAGCCCTTCCCTATCCAAGGCAGTCCTTCCAAGTATTTTAAGTACGATCGGCGGATTTCTGATCTTCTTTGGGATCCCATTTCTTGGACTTCCTCCGGAATTACCTGGCAGAGTTTCAAGTGCATACGATTATCCGGAGAGACAAGCTTGGTGGTTTCTATGTGTTGGTTCAAGTTTAATCGGAGTTTTAGGATCCCAGACCATACTATCTTATTTAAAAATCCATAATCTATTAAAATGGACCTTCGTTCTAGCAATATTCGTATTTTTTGTAGGACTTCCATTCTATCTAGGCACACCTAAAATTTCCGAAAATTTTACGGCTCCAAAAGAATTAAGGATCCAATTCGAATATGTGACCTTCTTCTCAAATCTGATCTTCTGGTTTCTATTATCCTCTTTATTTTTCCTATTTTTGAAACCAAGGCAGGTATTGGGATTCAAATGAAACCTAAAATTGCGGTTCTGGTACTTGGTCATGGAAGCAGGGAGGAAAATTCCAATTTGGAATTCGTTTCCTTAGTGGAGGCCTATTCGCTCACTCGTCCGGACCTGAAAATTTCCCATGCCTATGTGGAACTTGCAAAACCGGATATAGAAACCGCTCTTAGGGATCTTGGCGAAGAATATTCTAATATTATAATATTTCCCTTATTTTTATACACTTCCGGTCATATCAAAAACGATATTCCGATCGTTCTGGATAAGATCAAATCCGAGTTTCCGGGCCATATTTTTAAAATTGCGAATAGTTTAGGCATCCATTCTAAAATGGTATCCTTACTGAGAAAACGTGCGGAAGAATGTATACCTCTAAGCCAAGAACAATCCTCTAAAACCGGAGTGATCATCGTTAATAGGGGTTCCTCCGATCCGGATGCAAACGGTGATTTTTATAAAACAGTTCGTTTATTCCAAGAAGGAAATCATTTCTCCTTTGTTCTTCCTTCCTTCATAGGGATCACCAGCCCTCTACTTCCGGAAACTTTGGAGATGGCTTCCAAATTAAGACCGGAAAAACTTCTGGTGGTCCCCTACTTTTTATTCGGAGGAAAACTGATCCAAAAGATCTCTTCCTTGGTACAAAATTTTTCGGAAAAATTTCCATGGATCAAAACGGAACTCTCTTCTTATCTAGGTCCCGATCCGGAACTATTCTCCGTCATGGATGAAAGAATACAAGATTGTATCTCCGGAAAATTTTCCCTTCCATGCGATACATGCGAATATAGAGCTCAGCTTCCGGGTCTTTCCAAAAAAGTGGGAGGATTGAAGGCTCTTCTTTGGAGTATCCGTCATCTGGAAACTCATAACCAAGTAGCTCCTCATTTATTCCCTCATCGTAATTTACAAAAACATATATTTGTTTGTGAGAATATAGACTGCGCAAGCAAAGGAAGTTCCGCCTTAGTCGCTCGTATGAGATCCATTTTAAAATCAAACGATAGGCATTTGGATTTTAAAATATCCCGCTCTTCCTGTATGGGAAGATGCGGAGAAGGTCCAGTAGTGGTTGTCTATCCGGACGGAGTCTGGTACCAAAAAGTAAGTGTAGAGGATGCAGAGGATCTTGTTTCGGAACATCTTTTGCAGGATAGATTGGTTTCTCGTTTAGTTGATAATATTATGCAATAGGAATAGAGTATGGCGTGTCATGAAATTGCGGCTTTAAGATTAGGAATGATGAATGTTCTCGGTATCAAGGACGAATCCGTTATCCAACATGAAAAGAATGAAATAGGACCGGAGGCGCTTTTTTCTCCCGGGCCGATCCAGTCTTTGACGAATGCGAATAACTTTGAGGACTTGATCCGATTTTTCGAAGCGAGTTTGGTAGAGTTAGAACAAAAAATTTCGGGACTTTCTACAGTAGATCCTAAATCGGGATATTATACCTCTCTACTCATTCTTACTAAAAAAGTGGAATTGGATCTGAAAAATTCCGCCAAAGCCTTTCAAACCTTATACCTGGATCTGGAAGAAATGCACGATTTTGTGCATGAGATCTACCCTTCTTAGGAGGAAACCTTGGGCCAAAAATTTCTAAAATTAATCGATAAGGAAAATATAAGTCTTTCTTCGGATATATACCGTTTTGAAAGATCGGACGGTTCCGCTTTTGAGTTTGTAGGAGGACAATACGTTATCCTAAATCTAGGTAACGATGCCGATGGAAAATCCATCAAAAGGGCTTATTCCATTTTATCTTCCGATTCTAAAGCGGATTCTTTCCAGATCTGCGTGAAACGTTTAGGGACCGGAAAGGCTTCCAGTATTTTACCGAAATTAGAATTAGGAGCAGAACTGGAATATTCAGGTCCTTGGGGAAAATTTGTAGGAGATCCAACATGGCCCACTCCGGGTTTTTCTCTCATTCTGGCAACGGATACCGGCATCACTTCTCTTGCGGGACTTCTTCTTTCCAAAAAATTCTCAGACCGTTTGGATAGCACAATAACGGTTTGGTTCAAAACTAAAGAGGAGGACTTTCTTTCTGAAAAAGATTTAAGAAATCTCCTCTCGGGTATTTCCAATTTTCCGAATATATTCCAGATCCCATCTATTTCCGATCCGGATCGGATTTCCGCTGTATTAGAAATTTTGAAATCGATTTTGGGAGACTGTACTGTCCCGGAGAACGCATTTTTAAGCGGAGATGGAAATATTTTAAGGGAAGTAAGATCCGAACTAATTCGTTTAGGGACATTAGAATCCAGGATCGGAATGGAAGCATTCTTTAACACTCAAAGAAATCCCTCACCGGTCGCAAGTTTCGGAGTATAAATGGCAACCAAGGAGCTAAGAGAAGGATTTACTACCGGTGCTTGCTCCGCTGCAGCTGCAAAAGCGGCGACTCGGGTCCTTATCTTAGGCCAGGCCATTAGAGAAATTGAAACTACTCTTCCAAACAAAAGAAAAGTCACCTTCGAACTGAAACGTTGCGAGATCTCGGAAAATACTGCTGTTTGTAGTATCATCAAGGACGCAGGAGATGATCCGGATTGTACTCACGGAGCGGAGTTAACTGCAGAAGTAAAACTAAATCAAGAGAACAAGATCGTATTAAAAGGTGGAGAAGGAGTAGCGGTCGTCACAAAAGCGGGACTCGGATTGGAGATCGGAGAACCTGCAATCAATCCCGTTCCTAGAAAGAATATTACGGAAATGATATTAGAAGAACTGATAGGTTCCGCATTTTCAGGCGCAGAAGTGACCATCAGCGTTCCTGGCGGCCAAGAGATGGCCAAAAAAACGATGAACGAACGTCTTGGATTGATCGGCGGTATCTCAATATTAGGTACTACCGGGATCGTAAAACCGTATTCCACCGCGGCATATAAGGCAAGTGTAATACAGGCGATACAGGTCGCGAGAGAATATGGAGAACAATCCATCGTTTTAACTACCGGAGGAAAGTCAGAAAAGTTCGCAATGGACCTTCTTCCTAATATGAACGAGATCGCATTTATACAAGTTGGAGACTTTATAGGAACTGGGATCAAGACCGCGATCAAAGAAGATATCCATCATCTGATCATTGTAGGTATGATCGGAAAACTTTCCAAGATGGCTGACGGCGTCATGATGACACATAGAGGCGGCTCCTCCGTAAACACGAAGATGCTCGCAAATATAGCAAGATCCTTGGAGATCCCGGAGACTATTTGTTCCAGTATAGAAGCGGCGAATACAGCAAGACATGTATTAGATATTTGTAAAGAATCCGGACTTTTTTATATCACCACAAGGATCTGCGAGATCGTTTCACAAAATTGTTCCAAACACGGATTAGGCTTACGAGTTTCCACTTATATGGTGGATTTTGATGGAACTCTTTTAGGAAAATTCGAGGCTCCGGAAGGCTGGGGAATCAAAGGAGAAGCGACAAATGAATGATATGCGGCAAATGACTTCCTTGGGAAGGGAGATCGAAAATAATTCTTTTGCGATCATCGATGAAGAAGCAGGACATCATTCACATCCACCGGGAGATTGGGAAGTTGTCAGAAGGATCATACATGCTACCGCCGATTTTGAATACAAGGATCTAACGAAGATCCATGAGAACGCGATCCGTGACGGCATCCAAGCCCTGAAGAACGGATGCCCGATCATTTGTGATGTTCAGATGATCATTGCGGGTTTAAACAGTGAACGTTTGGATGCTTACGGTTGTAAAACATATAGTTTTATTAGCGATCCGGAGGTGATCCAAAGAGCTAAAGAAAATAATTCCACAAGAGCAATCGAGTCTATGCGCAAGGCTTCTAGTTTAGGACTTTTGAATGGAAGTGTGATCGCGATCGGAAATGCTCCCACTGCTCTTTTGGAGATCGTAAAACTTGTGGAAGAAGAAGGAGTTCGCCCCGCTCTTGTGATCGGGGTCCCTGTAGGATTCGTTTCCGCAGCGGAATCCAAAGAAGCGTTATTGGATATCAAATTCCAATCGGAATACTCTATCCCTTATATTCTTACAAGAGGAAGAAAAGGAGGAAGTACGATCGCGGTATCCATCATACATGCACTTTTACTTCTTTCAACGGAGAAAAAATTTTGAAAGCGGTAACCGTTATAGGGATAGGAGACGATGGTTGTGTCGGACTTTCCAGCAAAGCAATGGGTGCAGTTGCAAGAGCAAGAGTACTGGCAGGAGGAGAAAGACATCTGGATTTTTTCCCTCAATTTGACGGAGAAAGGATCGTCATCAAAAATGACGTTGTTCGCACAGCGGAGAAGATTGCTGAACTTTCCGCGGAGCATACGATATGCGTTCTTGCCTCTGGAGATCCGCTATTTTTCGGGATCGGAAATCTGATCTTAAAAAAAGTAGGAAAGGATCATGTGGAATTTATCCCGGCACCAAGTTCCGTCCAAAACGCTTTTTCTAAGATCGGGGTCAAATGGGACGATGCCTCCTTTCTTTCTCTTCACGGTAGGTCGTTCTACGGATTCATTACGAAATTGCAAAGTATTTCCAAGGTTGCCTGTCTCACTGACGAGACCAACTCTCCTTCCAAGATCGCAGAGTATCTATTACATTATTCTGAAACAGATTGGAAAGCATTCGTATGCGAGAACTTGGGAGGGAAAGAGGAGAAGGTCCGGGAATTCGAATTGGAAACTTTGGCTGGGACCTCCGATATTTCCGACTTAAACGTGTTGATCCTTCTCAGAAAAGATCCGAATTGGAAACCTTCCCCACTTCTTCCTTTTTTAGGAGAAGAAGAATATGCGAAACGTCTTCCTAAAAAAGGACTGATCACCAAAAAAGAAGTCAGGCTCCTTTCTCTTTCCGCATTAGAGATCCGCCCGGATTCCTTAGTTTGGGATATTGGAGCGGGCTCAGGAGCGGTTTCGATCGAAGCAGCCAGGATCGCCAGAGAAGGAAAAGTATACGCAATCGAAGTAGATCCGGAAGGAATAGAGATCTGCGAACAGAATATTCTCAGCCATAAAACAGATAATGTTTTCTTAATACATGGAAAAGCTCCTCAAGCATTACAAGATCTTCCCTCCCCCGACTGCGTTTTTGTGGGAGGCTCCAAGGGTAATATGAAAGAGATCCTGGAACTTTCTTGGGAAAGATTAAATCCCGGCGGATGTTTGGTGGCGAATGCAATCACCTTGGACAATGTTTCCGAGGCTTACAAAACATTCAGGGATATGGACCTGATCCCGGAGGTGAGCCTCATCAATATATCCCGAGGTCAAAAACTCGCGGATTATCTCAGATATGAGGCATTAAATCCGATCCATATTTTTAAAATTAGGAAATCTTAATACATTTTATGACTGTAAAAACTACATACGGAAAATTATACGGAGTCGGAGTCGGTCCCGGCGCGACCGACTTAATCACTCTTAGGGCGGTCCATGTCCTGAACAGAGTAGCAGTGCTTGCCATTCCAAAAAGCAGCGAATCTCTGCCGTCTTTCTCTTGGAGAGTATGCTCTCCTATCGTTCAAGAAAATGAATCTCAAGAAAAGTTATTCTTACATTTTCCGATGACCAAAGATCCGAGCATCTTAGTTCCGGCTTGGGATAAAGCGTTCAAGGAAATAGGCGTTCGACTGGAAAAAGGTTTGGATGTTGCTTTCATCACGCAAGGAGATCCTTCCGTATACAGTTCTTGGAGTTACCTGTTAGAAGAAGCTCCGGAAAGATGGCCAGGAATAGAAATGGAAATCGTTCCGGCGGTTTCTTCCATTACTGCGATCCCCGCGAGTTTACTCACTCCGCTTGCAGACGGTAGAGAAAGATTCTGCGTTCTTCCTGCGACCTATGGGTTGGAGGATCTGGAGAAACTGATCCAAGATTTTGATACGATCGTACTGACAAAAGTAGGACAGGTGGTCCCAGAACTGATAAGAATATTAAAAGAGCAGAATATTCTAGAAAATGCAACTTATGTTTCTTATGGAACCACAGATCGCCAGAGGATCGTAAAAGATCTAGAGTCCATCAAGAACGAAAACTGCGATTATTTCTCCATGGTTATCATTTCTATCCGAAGAAGGAAAGGCGTCTTAAGGGGTATTTTGGATGATTCAGAGTAGAAAACCTTATGCGATCTATGTAATCACAAAACACGGTATGAAAACCGGGAAAGAACTATTCCATTCCTTAAAGGGAGCGGATCTATTCGTTTCTCCCAAATTTATCTCGGAAGCTCCTAAGGGATCCAAACTTTTGAGTCTCCCGATGGAACCCACGTTGAGAGAAACTTTTATGGAATACGATTGCCATATTTTTGTGATCAGTGTGGGTGCAGTAGTGCGAATGATCTCCCCTCTTTTGGTCAGTAAAAAAACGGACCCTGCTGTTCTTTGTATAGATGACCAAGCAAAGTTTACGATCTGTGTTTTGTCGGGCCATGTAGGAAGAGGCAATTTTTTTACCCAGAAAATTTCCGGTCTATTGGAGAATATTCCGGTAATCACAACCGCTTCGGATGTTTCAGGGACTTTGACAGTGGATATTTTAGGAAGAGAACTAGGCTGGAATCTGGAAGACCAAGACAGAAATGTTACTAGGGCTTGTGCCGCAGTAGTAAATGAAACTAAAGTAATGTTCGTACAGGAAACAGGTGAGCCGAATTTTTGGCCCTTGGAAAAAGATTTACCCAAGGGAATAGAATATTCTTCCAGTTTAGAATATGTTGATCCGAAAGATTATGAGATCCTCCTGATCGCAAGCGATAGAACGGATATCAAAATCGAAACGCCGGAAATATATTCCAATTCGGTGATATACAGACCTAAATCCTTGGTTTTAGGATTAGGTTGCGATAAAGGAATTCCGACTGATATCGTAGAAAATGGGATCGTAAAAGTATTAAAAGAATATAATTTATCATTGGATAGTATAAAGGCAATTGCAAGCGTAGATGCCAAAAAAGAAGAACCGGCATTCTTAGAAATTTCGGAAAAGTATGGATGGGAATTCAGAACCTTCTCTCCCGAAAAATTGGACCAGGTGGAGGGAATTTCAGAAATTTCTAAAGCTGCTTCCGAATATGTGGGGACTCGCTCCGTAAGCGAGGCTGCCGCCCTTCTTCTCTCCGGATCCGAAAAATTACTCGTAACAAAGCAAAAATACAAAGAAACGGAAGGTGGAAAAAACCTAACGGTCGCAATTGCAAGGATCCCCTTTGCAGCGAGATCGGAACACCACCCCGTAATTTTGGAGAAAATATGAACGAAACTCCAAAAGGAAAATTGAATATCGTAGGGATCGGCCCAGGAAACGATTCTCATATTACTCCTGCTGCGTTATCCGCCATCAAGGAAGCGGACTCCATAATAGGATACACTACTTATATCAATCTAGTAAAACATCATTTGAGCGGAAAACAAGTCACTCGCACAGGAATGACGGAAGAGATCGCTCGTGCGCAAACTGCAGTGGAGTCCGCGAAATCGGGACAAACGGTAACATTGATCTCTTCTGGAGATGCAGGCGTATATGGAATGGCAGGTCTCGTCTTCGAAGTTTTAAGAAAAACAGGTTGGAAGAAAGGAGACTCTCCCGAGATAAAAATGATCCCTGGGATCAGCGCGGACAGCTCTTGTGGATCTCTTGTAGGAGCTCCGATGGTTCACGACTCCGCAAGGATCTCACTCTCGGATCTTTTGACTCCTTGGACTGTGATCGAAAACAGGATCGAGTCGGCTGCTAAAGGAGATTTCGTGATCAATCTATACAATCCGGCCTCCGGCAGAAGGCAAAGACAAATTGTTGAAGCAGCTCGTATCATAAAAAAATACAGACCAGGAACCACACCTGTAGCACTCGTAAAGAGCGCATATCGCAGACAGGAGAATATTCAATTTTCCGATCTGGATCATTTTTTGGAATTCGAGATCGGGATGAATACGACCGTGATCATCGGATCCTCTCAATCATTCGTTTATGAAGGATTTTTTGTAACTCCGAGAGGATACGGAAATAAATACTCTTTAGAAGACGGGTCACTGAAACCAGGACAAAACAGAGCCGTTTCCTTAAGAACGGAAAACGATCTGGCAAGTAGAATACCGAAAGAATCGCCTTCCCCTAATTTAAATATTACTAAAATACAAGGTGCGTTCGCACGAACAAGTACTACCGTATTCGAGCAAGAAAAAGAAGAAACAGTCGAAAGCCAAGATTCTTCCGTTTCCACCGCAATAAAAGTATTACAATTTTTGGGATCTTCTCCGCAAAAAAAGGAAGTTCAGATCTCCGAATTACGATCGGATGAAAAAATCCGGTATTTAGGTCGTATCGGCGGAGCCATCCTTTATCAAAGGGATGAGAATTATTATTTGATCGGAAAACTAAAACGACCGACCGACTTAGAAACATTCGGATTCCATAATATAATCGAACAAGACCAAAAATGGACAAAACTGAAAGTTAAAGATCAGGAAATCGTTTCCCAAAATCAATTTGATATTTTGATCTCTTTTCCTTCGGAAGGTTTTCCCGAAGAAGTTTATGATCGGTTTGCAATTTATAGAAATTCATCCATCAGCGAAAGGCTTTGGGACTACGTTTTAGATAATAGCCGAAAGACGCTCTGGGAAAACAGAAAATACACGGATGCAAGATGGTTGGGACATTCTCCCAAACAGGTTTGGTCCTCCTTCAGGGATACTATTTTAAAATGCGATTAAGAGAATCATTATGAAAGTATTTATCATTGGAGCCGGTCCTGGAGATCCGGATCTGATCACAATCAAAGGTGCAAGACTCGTGGAGACCTGCCCTATCGTTCTTTATACCGGCTCCCTTGTTCCTCAAAGAGTGATAGAAAGGGCCGCTCCGACAGCTAACGTATTAGATTCTTCTAAAATGACATTGGAAGACATTATTTCTATCTTAGAGGAAGCAAAGAAGAAGGACCAGGATGTTGCAAGAGTCCATACGGGAGATCCGTCTATATTCGGTTCCACTGCGGAACAAATGAGAAAAATGGATGAATTAGGAATTCCTTATGAGATCGTCCCCGGAGTTTCCTCTTTTACCGCTGCAGCGGCGATGTTAGGTAAGGAATTAACACTTCCGGAAGTTTCCCAATCCGTGGTCATCACTCGGGCGGAAGGAAGAACTCCAATGCCTGAAAAAGAGAAACTGGAAACTTTTGCATCCACCGGCGCCACTTTGGTATTCTTTTTAAGTGTTTTACATATTCGTAAAATTGTGGAAGAATTGATTCCCCACTATGGCAAGGATTGTCCGGTCTCTGTTGTGCAGAAGGCTACTTGGCCGGAGCAAAAAATAGTAACCGGTACCTTAGAAAACATAACGGCTAAGGTAAAAGAAGAAAAGATCACAGCTACTGCGATCATATTCGTGGGAAAAGTATTGGACTGTCATGATTTTGCGGACTCCAGACTGTACGCATCCGACTTCTCCCATAAATTCAGAAAAGCAAACAAGAAACGAGCCGCCTCCGAAATCGTATGAATTCTCCACCGGATAAAAAAGGACTGATCTTAGTATTCACCGGTCCTGGAAAAGGAAAAACTACTGCTGCGCTCGGAATTCTATTCAGGGCATTAGGAAGAGGAATGAAATGCGGGGTCGTCCAATTCTTAAAAGGAAAATGGGAAACAGGAGAAAGAAAATTTGCAAAAACCATCCCGGATCTGGACTTCCATGTAATGGGACTAGGCTTCACATGGGAAAGTGATGATCTAGACCGAGATAAGAAAGCGGCAAGATCTGCCTGGGATAGATCCTGCGAAATGATATTTTCAGAAAATTATAAAATACTCATACTAGACGAGATCACATACGCGTTCCATTACGGATGGCTTACACCGGAAGAAGTTTTCGAAGTCCTGTCTAAAAAACCGGAAGATCTGCATATTATACTTACCGGAAGAAATTGTCCGAATCTTTTAACAGATATGGCCGACCTGGTCACTCAGATAGAATCCCCTAAACATCCTTATAAGAGCGGAATATCGGCACAGATCGGGATCGACTATTAAAATTTTATGATACAAGAGATCAAAATACCGAGAATACTTGTTTCCGGAACAGGAAGTGGAACAGGAAAGACCACGCTTACGATCGCTCTTACCAAGGCGCTACAAGCAAAAGGTCTAAAGGTTTCTGTATTCAAATGTGGGCCCGATTATTTAGATCCCGGTTATCATTCTTTTGTTACCGGTAAAACCTGCCAAAATCTGGATGGATGGTTGATGGGAAAAGGATCCGTCATTTCCAGTTTTATAAGCGCAAGCCAAGGGTCGGACATTTCCATCATAGAAGGAGTGATGGGATTATTCGATGGACATTCTCCGAATTCAGAAGCAGGTTCCACTGCGGAAATCGCAAAATGGCTACAGGTCCCAACTATCGTTATGATCGATGCGTCGGGGATGGCAGCGACCTTCTCCGCGATCGCCTCCGGTATCAAAAATTACGATCCTCAAATTCCTATCCGAGGTTTTGTTGCGAATTATATAGGGAGTAAAAGCCATCTTTCTATTATAGAAAATGCAAGTATCCCGTTGCAGATCTTAGGAGGATTTCCTAAGTCATACGAACATTCCTTTCCGGAAAGACATTTGGGACTTCATTCCGCCGGCCCCGATATTCTAACGGAAGAAAAACTTTCTTTCTGGAAAAATCTATCGGAAGAATGGATTGATATAGAGAAGATCTTAGAAATCGCAAATTCAGCGCCTCCTCTTCCAAAGGAAGGACCGAAGGAGATCCAAACTAAAGCCAAAGACTGCAAGATTGGAGTGGCCTATGACGAAACATTTCATTTTTATTATGAGGATAATTTCAAAAAATTGACGGACTATGGAGCCGAATTAATCTTCTTCTCTCCCCTAAAAGACGCCAAACTTCCGGAAGTAGACGGATTGTATATCGGCGGGGGATATCCGGAACTATTCGCGGATAGTTTAGAAAAAAATAAAAATCTAATAGAAGAGATCAGGAATTTTGCAAATTCGGAAAGGCCTATCTATGCCGAATGCGGCGGATTGATGTATCTATCTTCCGAGATCCAAAATATAGAGGGACAAAGTTTTTCTATGGTAGGTCTTATCCCAGGAAAGGCGATCATGAGCCCGAAACTTAAAAGTTTAGGTTATGTAGAAGTCCATACGGAGAAAAGAACCATCTTGGGAGAAGCCGGAATTCGTTTCAGAGGACACCAATTCAGGTATTCGGATCTGATTTTAGAAAATGAAGATGATTCATTATTCTCCTATCATATCAGAAAACGTAACTCAGAAAAAAATACTAAAGAAGGTTATACGGTTTTAAACGTTTTAGCAAGTTATGTGCATGCGCATTGGGCCTCTAATCCTGAAATCCCTAAAAACTTTATAGATTCTTGCAGGAGATTTAAAATTTGAGCTTATTTCAAGAAGATCAGATCGGAGTCTCCGAAACCTGGTTGGAACTCCAACTTTCAAAACCTCATTCTTCTTTAAGCTGGGCAGTCGTGGGAGGAGGATACTTAACCACAAACAAGGTCTATTGGTTAAAAGTCTCCAATGCGGATCTAAGCCCTGAAATTATTCCGGAAGAATATTATAGAAATCGATTAATCGAGAAGGGAGAAAAAGAGGAAATTTTAGGCTTTATGACAAGCGCATCTCTCTTCGACTACTCCGTATCCGAAAAAAGTATGGATGGTTTGCACGTTAGATCCATTGCAACGGTAGGCCTAGGAAATGCAGTTAGAGTCGGACATTTCCTCAAACAAAACAAAAAAATTGGGACAATCAACATTCTCGTTCAAACTTCCGAAGCTCTCACCGTCTCCGCAAGCATAGAAGCAGTCTCAATTGCGTCCGAAGCAAGGACCTTAGCGGTTTTAGAATCAGAGATCCGTTTGCAAAACGAAAACAATCTTGCGACCGGCACAGGAACCGACTGTATCGGCGTCATTTCTCCTATTGGACCAAACGGAATAGACTATGTAGGAAAACATACGGTCTTTGGACATTTGATCGGGGCCAGTTCCTACGAAGCGGTCACTCAAGGTATCCTAAAATGGAAAATAGGAAAAAATCTCTCTTATTTAAGATCGTTAGATATATGAAAAAATCATTATGTTTACTAAGACACCCCAGTCTTCCTGCGGAATATGGTGGAAGATATTTAGGCAGAAAAGAAGTCTCCCTATCCGAAAAAGGGGTCCAAGAAGCAGAAAGGATAAAGGAAAAGATCCAAGAGAAATTCCGGAAAGGAATAGTATATTCAAGCCCTACAAAACAATGTAAGGAAACTCTTGAAACATTAGAATTCCCTAAAGAGATCCAGGCAGGATTCAGAGAAGAATTACAAGAATTGGATTTCGGAGAATGGGAAGGTAGATCTTTTTCGGAGCTTGCAGAATTAAATCCTGAAGATTTAAAAAAATTCGCGGACTTCTCCCCTGCTTTTCGATTCCCTAAAGGAGAAAGTTTAAACGAATTCCAAACAAGAGCGAAAGGATTTAAGGATCATATTCTATCTTCTCCCGATCGTTCCGTTTTTATTTTAAGTCATGGCGGAATTCTCTCTATTCTACTCTGTTCATTTTTAGATCTTCCTTTTTCGTTTTATACAAAATTCAGAATATCTCCTTCTACTCTTGTTTATTTAGATATATTCCGAAATGGTCAGGCAGTTCTAACCGATCTGATCCGAGTCTCTTCCACAAGGAGATCAGAATGGCCGGGATAATTTTGGTCACCGGAGGATGTAGAAGCGGAAAAAGCAGATTTGCATTAGAAAAAGCGAATTCTGTAGAAGAAAAAAAATTCTTTTTAGCCACCTGCCCGCATATAGACTCCGAAATCGATGAAAGGATACAAAGGCATAAACAAGAAAGAACAGGCTGGGATACGATCGAAGAAGAATTAGATCTTTCTTCCGTATTCGATTCGATTCCGTCAGGAGCCGTGGTATTATTGGACTGTTTAAGTCTTTGGATCAATAACTTAATGTATGCTGCAAAAAACAAAAATTCGGAACTTACCCAAGACCATATCAAAGATCTATGCAGAAAATTGGGGGAACATATTTTGAATTCAAATCTGAAAACCGTATTTTTAGTAACGAATGAAGTCGGGATGGGCCTTGTTCCCGAAAATAAAGAAGGCAGACTATACAGAGACCTATTAGGGATCTGTAATCAAACATTCGCTTTGATGGCAAACGAAGTGTATTTATTAGTCAGCGGGATCTCGATCCGGATCAAACCGCATTCGGAAACGAATTTATGAGATCGGAAAGTGTAAGTTCACATGGAGGAAATTTATCGAGGATGTCGGAGATTGCCGGAGCGGACCCTTCTGAAATTTTAGATTTTTCGTCGAACCTAAATCCTTTGGGTTTTCCGGATTGGGTCCGTCCACTGATTAACTCCAAGATCAGCGATCTGATCCATTATCCGGACCCGAATTATACTAAGGCCAGAATTTCTTTACAAAAATATTGGAATATTCCAAAAGATGAAATCGTATTCGGAAATGGCGCCTCAGAACTCATTCATATTCTTCCAAGGATCAAAAAATTCGATTTGGCAGTGATTGCCCAACCCTCATACATCGATTATCGAAAAAGTATTGAATTAGCAGGATTGCAAATCCATGAAATGCATCTTCAAAAAGAATCGGATTTTGAATTGGACTACGAGGAACTAATCGAAATTTTACGGAAAAATCCCGAAAAACAAATCTTAGTTCTATTAGGCCATCCGAATAACCCCACAGGAAGAATATTAGATAAAGAGAAAATCCTAGAGATCCGTTCAGAATATAAAAATGCGTTTTTTGTAATAGATGAATCTTTTATAGATTTTTGTTCGGATGATATTTCATTTCGAAATGATAGGTCCGAAAACCTGGCCGTTCTCTGGTCCTTGACAAAAATTTTGGCTCTTCCCGGACTTAGAATGGGGCTTTTATTAACGAATCCAAAAATTGCCTCCAAAATTTCAGAAATTCTTCCTGCATGGTCCCTGAATAGTTTAAGCGCTTCCATATTAGAAAAATTCGGAGAGGATCGTGACTTTATCCTTAGGACCAAGGATAAAATTTGTGAATGGAAGAATGGATTCCAAAAGGATCTCGAAGCTCTAAAAATTTTTCGGGTTTATGATACGAATGCGAATTTCCTTCTGCTGGAGTTTTTAGATCCAAAAAAAAATATTCCGGAATTAGAATATCTTCTTCTTAAAGAATACAAAATTGGAGTCCGGAACTGCTGCAATTTTAAAGGATTAGAAAATAATTATATAAGAATAGCGATCAAAACTTCGGAAGAAAACGAAAGACTCATACAATCGTTTCGTTCTATATTTAAGAAAAATCCGAAACCGTCTAAACTAAAAGGAGCAAAACCTGCCTTAATGCTGCAAGGAACAGCTTCCAATGTGGGAAAAAGTATCTTGGCAACCGCATTCTGTAGGATCTTTACACAAGACGGTTTCAAAGTAGCACCATTCAAATCCCAAAACATGGCATTAAATTCTTTCGTGACGTATGAGGGAGCGGAGATCGGAAGAGCGCAAGCGTTGCAAGCCCAGGCTTCTAAGATCAGAGCCGACTATAGGATGAATCCCATCCTTCTCAAACCTTCCAGCGAAAAAGATTCTCAAGTTATATTAAACGGTAAGCCGGTAGAGGCGATGGATTTCAGGGATTACATGAAATTCAAGTCAGTCGCTTTCGATGAGGTGAAAAAATCCTACGATTCACTTTCGGAGGAGTTCGATTTGCTTGTCCTAGAAGGAGCCGGTGGAGTTTCGGAAGTCAACTTAAAAGACAAAGACATAGTAAATATGAGAATGGCGGAGTATGCCAAGGCAAAAGTATTATTAGTCGGAAATATAGATCATGGAGGGGTATTCGGATCCTTCGTAGGCGCAATGGAGACTATGTCGGAATGGGAAAGAAAACTAGTTTCAGGATTTCTAATCAACCGATTCAGGGGAATAAAGAACCTACTCGATCCAGGGATCAGATATTTGGAAGAAACCACCCGTAAAAATGTATTCGGAATTATTCCATTCTTAAACGACCTAAGACTACCGGAAGAAGATTCCTTAGAATTCAAATCAGGAAGTTTAAACGATACCTCCCCTTTAGGAGACAGGATAGATATTGTTTTAATCGATACGCCTAGGATCTCTAATCATACGGATCTGGATTCTTTGAGAATAGAACCCGACGTCAGAGTCAGGATCGTTCAAAGAAAAGAAGAGATAGGGAATCCGGATGTATTAATACTCCCAGGAAGTAAAAATGTGATCACCGACCTGAACTATCTGAAAGATTCTGGCATCTCTGAAACCATTTTACATTTTCATAAAGAAGGAAGAACTGAAATTATCGGGATTTGTGGAGGCTACCAGATGTTGGGACAATCCGTCCATGATCCTTTCCAAATAGAAAGCAATTTAGGCTCCGCAGAAGGTTTAAATCTGATAGGTGTCAGAACAGTATTAGAAAAAGAGAAATTACTCAAACAAACGGAAGGTATTCACCTTCTATCCGGAAAAAAAGTATCTGGTTACGAAATCCATCATGGAAATACAAAAGAGATTTCCGCAAAACCAATTTTTCATAATTACTCCGGAGAATGTTTAGGTCATCAAGGGATCTCGGAAAGAATCTGGGGAACCTATTTACACGGAGTATTCGACGAAGACGAATTCAGAAGATGGTTCATAGATAAGATCAGGCTCAAAAAAGGAATGACGCCCTTGGGTAAAGTCCAAGCCAGATACGAGCTGGAAACTAATTTAGATCGTCTAGCGGAAGAGGTCAGAAACTCGGTGAATATGCCGGAAATTTATAGGATCTTGGGACTTACATGACTTCAATTTGGATCATTCCTGCTTCCTTACTTCTGGATCTAGGTCTTGGAGATCCTCAAGGTTCTCCTCATCCGGTCCGACTTATCGGAAAATTCGCAAGGTATATGGAGAAGGTCACAAGAAAGTATATCGTATCCGAAAAAATTGCAGGTATAATGACTGCGTTTTCAGTATATTCTATTTCTTTTATATTTCCGTGGATCATTATATTTATTTTTCGGTATATTCATCCCTTTTTAGCGGAATTGGCATCCGCATTTATCATTTACACTAGCATAGCCTTAAAGGATCTTTTGGATCATAGCAAGGACGTATATTCGGCATTGTGCGAAAAAGATTTGGACAAAGCGAGATTTATGGTTGCTAGAATCGTAGGAAGGGACACTGAAAATTTAGAAGAACCTGAAATAGTTAGGGCGGGCCTGGAAAGTGTGGGAGAAAGTCTGGTGGATGGGATCACTGCCCCGCTCTTTTTTGCAGCTATAGGGGGTCCAAGTCTTGCGATGCTTTATCGTTCCATAAATACCTTGGATTCACTATTCGGTTATAAGAATCAGGCCTATCTGAACTTCGGATGGATTTCCGCAAGAATGGATGATTTGGCTAATTATATACCGGCTCGATTGACTGCCCCTATACTTTGTATTTCATCCGCAATTTTAGGTTTTTATCCATTACGTTCCTTTAAAATATTGATTCGAGACGGAAGAAAACACCCTAGCCCCAATTCAGGACTTTGCGAAGCGGCTTTAGCGGGTGCTCTAAAGATCCAACTCGGAGGAAGAAATTATTACTCGGGAGTTCCGAGTGATAAGCCAAAATTAGGGGATCCGGATCGAAAATTAGTCCCAAACCTGATCTTAGATGCGAATAAAATTATATTTTTAACCTCTATTTTTTCCTCCGGTTTGTTTCTTTGTCTGGGACTGGCGGCTCAATTATTATACGGCAAGTTCTTCCAATCCTAAATTAATCCGATGAAAAAAGAAGAATATCACCTTTTCCTAATTAGGCATGGAGAAACGGAATGGAACAGAGAGAGAAGGTTGCAAGGACAAATCGATACGCCGCTTTCCGAACATGGGCAAGAACAAGCGATCAATTTAGCGGATCAGTTAAAAGATACAGGAATAGAACTGATCTTTAGCAGTGATTTAAAAAGGACGAAAGAAACTGCAAAACCGATCTCTCAAAAGTTAGGAATAGAGATTATATATCATCCGGGGCTCAGAGAGATCCACTTAGGAGAAGCACAAGGGGTCTTAGAATCGGAGATTTCGAGGCTATTCGGAGAAACGTCCTATTCCGCCTGGAAAAGTTCGGATAACGTTTACGATCAGTTTAGATTCCCGGGAGGAGAAAGCAAATCCGAAGCGGAGTCTCGGGTCGTTGAAACTATATTAAATTTATTGAAAATTTATGACAAAAAGAAAGTGGCAATTTGTAGTCACGGATTCGTACTTTCGAGATTTTTTGAACGTTATTCACTTAAAATATCCCACTATTCTAAACTTGGGAATTGTGAGATCCTGGAATTATTTCTCTTTTCCGAGAATATAGAAAAAACTTATACGAAAGATCTTCCCTCGAAGATCGAGAATAATACAAATCGAGACTAGATACCTATCGATGACCTACCTTTACGCAGACTATTATAAATAATTAGAATATTCTTTTTTTACCGCTGATAAAACTTTTTTGATTGAGTAAACCGTGTCTCTTCAAAAGATCGTCTTAACTTTCAGGATGAAGTTGGGTGTAATTCCCACGCTGACCCGCAACTGTGATCGGATATTAGATCGGAAAGATATTCTCTTTCTATTTTATTCCGCAAGCCAGATCTCCCTGCAGACTAAAACCTCGAGGTTAGGTATGTTAGCATTCTCGCCAAGCACGTCCGTGCATCCGCGAAGGGCCCCGGAAGTTAAAAATCGGGGCTCTCGGAACCAAGATAAATTCATCATTTAATATATTTGCCCAATTTACATATTCGTATTTTGACGTAAATTAGTCTAACATTCGTTAGTTTATCTTTGTTTCGAAAGTTTTCCAAAAAACGGACGAAACCATGAAACAAAATATCTTCCGGATTGCCGGCTTAGGCATATCCTTATCGTACTTTGTATGTGCGAGCTTATCCCCTATCCTTTCCCAGGATCGGGAAACAAAACCGACTAACGGAAAAGAAAAGACGGATACCGAAAAATCGGAGTTCAAAAAAAAGATCTCGGAATATAAGCCGGATACGATCGTAATCCGGGATAGAAGGTCCAATCTAATCGGGATCGCGTCTTCGGCAAGCGAAGGTGTGGTAGGTTCCGATCAGATCAAGACTAGACCTATTATGAGGCAGGGAGAAGTCGCGGAATTAATTCCGGGTGCGATCGTAACCCAACATAGCGGAGGGGGTAAAGCGAACCAGTTCTTTCTAAGAGGTTTCAACTTGGATCACGGTACGGATCTTTCTTCCAATGTGGACGGAATGCCGGTAAATAACGTTAGTCACGCTCACGGTCAAGGTTATACGGATCTGAATTTTCTTATACCTGAACTTGTGGAACAAATACAATATAAGAAGGGGGTTTATTATGCCGACCAAGGGGACTTCGCATCGGCAGGTGCATTCAATATTTCTTATTTTAAGAGTCTTGTAAAAGGGATTGCGAATGTGGAAGGTGGAACCCTCGGTTATGCAAGGACTTTGATCGCAAAATCCCATAAGTTAGGCCCGGGAGATCTTTTGTATGCGTTCGAAGCCTCCCATAATGACGGTCCTTGGGTAATTTCGGATAACTTCAGAAGAGTGAATGGTGTCACTAGTTATTCCGTTGGAAATAAACAAAAAGGATTTAGCATCGGTCTCATGGGTTATAAAGGTAGCTGGCATTCTACAGGGCAGGCTCCTAAAAGGGCGCTTAGACTAGGCGACTCATGGTTGGAGCCGGATTCGGGTTTAAGTAGATTCGAAAGTGTGGACCATAACGACGGCGGATGGTCAAACAGAGCCAGTATCAACTTTGAAGCTCATCGTTCCGAAAAGGGATACGAGGCAAAAACCCAATTTTACGGTATATATTACGATTTACGATTATTCTCCAACTTCACATATTACTTGGACGATCCCGAAAGAGGAGACCAACACGAACAAGCGGATCGAAGAACGATTGCAGGAAGTAAATCCAGTTATAAGGATATCAGCGAATTCTGGGGGATCCGAATGGAGAACACCATCGGACTTCAGATCAGAAGAGATTATATCCAAAATGGACTCTTCCATACCGAAAAAAGAGCCAGATTAGAAACGGTAAGAGAAGATGGGATCACACAACTCAGCTCCGGATTATATTATGAAAACAAGATACAATGGGCGAATAAATTCAGAACGGTATTCGGGATAAGAGGAGACTATTATACATTTAACGTCGATGATTGGGGAACGAAAGAAAGAGCCGATAGGAACGCAAGAATCTATAGCCCGAAAGGAAGTATCATTATAGGACCTTGGTGTAAAATTGAACTTTATATAAACGGTGGATACGGATTCCATAGTAACGACGCAAGAGGTGTGGTCCAAAAAACGGATCCGGCAAATCCTTTGGTCCAAACAAGGGGTGGAGAAGTTGGAATTCGGACCGAACCGGTCCACGGTTGGCAATCCACTTTCTCCGTTTGGCAATTGGATATGAATTCAGAACTCTTGTTCACCGGCGATAACGGCACCACGGAAGCAAGCAGACCAAGCACACGAAAAGGGATCGAATGGGCCAATTATTATTCTTATAATTCTTGGCTCATGATAGATGCGGATTTTGCGACTTCCAAATCAAGGTTCAGAGATGATGATCCTTCAGGGAATTATATCCCAGGTTCCATCCGCCATACATTGGCTTCCGGGATCACATTAAAAAATCCTGATGGATTTTTCGGGTCTTTAAGGGTGAGATATTTCGGGAATCGTTCCTTGATCGAAGATAATACGGTTCGCTCTCCCGCGTCCACGACTGTAAATTTCCAATTTGGGAGGAATATCGGCGAAGATCTTAGTATCGTTTTCGAAGTATTTAATTTATTGAACGCTCATGTGAGCGATATAGATTATTATTACGCTTCCAGATTAAAGAACGAACCGGTAGGTCCGAATGAAGGTGGATACAATGATATACATACCCACCCCGCTCTGCCTAGATCGATACGAATTTCAGTGCGGGCTTCTTTTTAAGGTCTATTTTTTGATGTAGTCTCGTATGACCAAAATACGGTCCACGTCCACTTCCTTATTTTTAGGAACGGATTTAGTAAATGTAAACACTTCGGTACTAAGTCCGTTCTTTGACAGTAAGAGCCCGTGAGAAGGAACCGACTCAATGGGGATTTTTTCCGAAAGATGGTTATCCAATTCGAAACTTTCCATATCCGGAAGATTTTTCATACTCAGCACATCTCCGAGCGGTTTTCCGATAGCATCCGATTCCAACCAACCGGTGAGCTTCTCCGCAGATAAATTCATAAACGAGATCTGTCCCTTAGAATCGAAAGCGATCACTCCTTCCTGCATATTACGAAGCTCTGCAGAAACAAGTCTCGCCTTTTCCATCAACTCCTTCTCCACTTGGTGTTTGTAGAGTATCAGTTCGATCACTATCTGCAATTCCCTGGTTTGAAACGGTTTTAGAATATACGCATTCGGTTCCGTTAATTTTGCTCTGGTCAATGTCTGAGAATCCGAAGAAGCAGTAATATAAACGATAGGAACGTCTAAAAACTTTCGGATCCTTTTAGCAGCGTCTATTCCGTCCAAATATCCGTTTGCAAGAACAATATCGATCAAGATCAAATCAGGCTGTAGTGCAATTGCCTGTTTGACCGCAGTTTCGCCGGTATTGGCGATACTTGGTTCCGGATATCCCATCCTTACCAATCTATGCCGAATATCCTGGGCGACAAGACCCTCGTCCTCTACGATCAAAATCCTAGCAGCTTTCATTTCGTCTCCGAAAATATCTAACTTTAATAAATTAGAATATTATTTTTTATAATAATGTTTCAAATACCGGCTTCTTCGGAAGAAGGTTTAATGAGGTCCTTTACACCGTGCAATATGGCCGACATATTTCTTCTTTCCCTTTTTCTCTTTTTATCTAGACTGTATTTATTCAGAGCTATCTCAATCGCTATCTGTAATTCCTTGGTCTGAAAAGGTTTAAGCAGATATCCGTACGGTCGAGTGGGTTTACTGCGCAAAAGTGTGGATTCATCCGCATAAGCGGTCAGATAGATCACAGGAAGATCCATCTTGTCCAAAATCTCCTGGACCGTCTCTATCCCATCGTAATTCCCTCTGGATAACATAATATCCATAAGAAGAAGGTCCGGTTTATCTAAATAAACTTTTCTTAATGCTTCGTTTCCGGTGGAAGCGATACTTACGAAATCATAACCGAGATCGGACAATTTACTGAGTATGTCCTTAGCGACTATACTCTCGTCTTCTACGATCAATATTTTTGCTTCGCTGGAGATCATTTTCGAACTCGGCTCCTTTCCCGAAAGACTAAGGTGAACTTAGTCCCTTTGCTCCGATCCAGGATCAGACTTCCGTCTATTTGATTGGTCAAAGTATTAACTAATTGTAAACCTAAAGAATCGGTTTGTCGATAGTCAATTTCTTCGGGAAAACCGACACCGTCGTCTTCCACGGTCAAAGAATACTCGTCGTATTTAGATATAATTGAGATTTTGATCGTTCCGTCGCTCCTATCCTTAAATCCGTATTTTAAGGAGTTGGTAACAAGCTCCGTTACGATCAATCCGCAATGGATCGCCGTATCCAAAGTTAAATGAATCGTTTCTGCGTGTATTTCAAATCGTATCTTCGAATTTACCCGATAGGTCCTCAGAAGGTTGGTAACCAAACTGTTCAGATATTCTTGGAAGTCGGTATGTGCCAGGTCCTCATTTTGGTACAATAACTCATGGATCAAAGCAATGGATTTTATCCTAGATTGGCAGTCTTGGAACATTTCCAAAGACTTACGATCCGTTATGTAGTTTCCTTGCAGACTCAGGATACTAGAAACGATCTGAAGATTATTTTTTACCCTATGGTGAATTTCTCTGAGTAAGACTTCCTTCTCCTTTAAAGAGGCCGTTAATGCTTCTTCGGCTCTCTTTCTTTCTGCGATCTCATTCATTAATTCGTTATTCACCCGATGTAATTCGAAAGTCCTTTCCTCTACACGGATTTCCAATTCGTCATGACTTTGTCTTAGAAGTTCCTCTTGTATCCGTAATATTTTGTTTTTCTTATGCAGATCTACGAAGACGGCAGCCTTGGATCGGAGAATCTCCGGCGCCATAGGTTTCACCAAAAAATCCACCGCTCCCAAAGAATAACCTTTGAACATTCCTGTTTCGTTATTTGCATAAGCCGTAAGGAAGATGATCGGAATCTTGGCGCATTTTTCTCTCTGTCGGATCAAAGCAGCCGCTTCGAAGCCGTCCATTCCGGGCATTCTTACGTCCATGAAGATCAATGCGACTTCCTCCGGTTCGTCCAAAAGTGCTTTCAAAGCTTCTTCTCCCGAGCCTGCTTTGATCAAATTTAATTCGGGACTTTTGAGAATATGCTCCATTACTTGCAGATTATCAGCATGATCGTCCACAAGTAAGATACTTACTTTCATTGTTTGTTCCATATTTACCTGCACAACAATACGCGAAGTAAAGAAAGCAAATGGTCCACACTTACCGGCTTAGTGATATATTCGGTCGCCCCTGCTTCTATACATTTTTCCCGATCTCCTTTCATCGCTTTTGCCGTAAGCGCCAAAATAGGAAGATTCACAAATTCCGCTTTGGAACGAATGACCTTCATGGCCTCGTATCCGTCCATATCCGGCATCATCACATCCATTAGAACGATCTCTATGTCCGGATTTTTTTCCAATATTTGAATTCCATCTATTGCGTTTTCAGCATAATGTATTTTCATTTTATGTAATTCTAACATACTGGTTAGAGCGAATATATTCCGTACATCGTCATCCACGATCAATACTTTATGCCCTTCCAGAGAATATGTATCTCCCGATTTAGAAACGGATTCAGGTTCATGAAAATGGATCTTGATCTCGTCCAGCGATGTTGCATAAGAATTTACGAATTTTAGGATATTCGAATCGTTAAAGGATAGAAGTTTCCGAAAACTTTCCGGTCCATTCTTCTCATCCGAATAGAATATAATCAACGTCCTTTCAGGGTCCAATAAGCTGATCTTCGAAATCAGATCCGGAACGGACATATCCTTAAATTCTCTCCCTATTAAAATACAGTCCGGGATTTCTTTTTTCAGAATATCCAAAAGCTCCTGCCCCGACTCTATATTCTTCATAATTAAGTCCTTGGTGGTCAGTTTTTCCTTTAGAAATTCCGAATGTTCCCTCTCTATTCCACAAACATAAAGTGTTTTATCTGTCTTATGCAGATATGTTTTGATCTTCTCGAATGCTTCATTCAACGACTCGATCCCAACCGGCTTTCTCAGATGAGAAATCGCGCCTATCTCCAAACTTCTTTTCCAATCATTTTCTCCCGAGAGGACATGGACCGGGATCTGTCTGAGTTTAGGATTTCGTTTTAGCCAATTCAGGATCAAATTTCCATCCATGTCCGAAAGTTGGACATCCAACAAGACGGCATTAAATGAAGATTCTTGTAACACCGAGATGCCGCTTTTTCCATCCAGCGCGACGGTCCCCTTGAACCCGTTACTCTTAGCAACCTCCAAGAGGGATTTCGCGAATGCCTCATCCTCTTCTATGATCAAAACTTTTTCATTCGATTCGTTCTGGGTTTCATCCTCTAAAACTCTCCTAGTTGATTTGATCTTACTTCTTACGTAAGGATCGGAGACGTAAGAATCATTCTCAGGATCTTCGGACCATTTAATGGAGCCTGGCTCGATAGGATTATCTTCCACTTGAATATAATCCAAAGGAAGATATAAGGTAAACTTACTTCCCACTTCCGGTTCACTTTCCAGTTTCAATTCTCCGCCTAGAATACGAGTAATCTCTTTACTTATGGAAAGCCCGAGTCCCGTTCCTCCGTATTTTCGGCTCGTACTACCGTCCGCCTGTCGGAATGCTTCGAAGATCAAGCCTTGTTTTTCCGGTGAGATACCTATACCCGTATCTATCACTGAAAATGAGATCACACCGCCGGCTTGGTTTAGGATTTTATGATCCGCGCTCCAACCGGAAAGAGGAGATTCTATCCTCAGTTTCACACCACCTTTATGAGTAAATTTGAATGCATTCGAGAGAAGGTTCTGTAGGACCTGCTGTAATCTTTGCAAATCGGTAGTGATCCTAGAAGGAAGATCCGGATCTATTTCCACTTGGAACTTCAGGTCCTTATTCCTTGCAGTTTCCCTAAAAGAACGATCCAAATATCCTCCCAGTTCCTCGATTGAAACGGAATCCAGATCCACACTCATCTTACCGGATTCAATTTTAGAAAGATCTAATATATCGTTGATCAACTGTAAAAGATCGTTTCCGGAGCTATGGATCGTTTTTGCATATTCCGTCTGTTTTTCAGACAGGTTTTTACTCTCATTGTCATATAATAAGCGAGATAAGATCAGCATATTATTCAAAGGAGTCCTAAGTTCGTGGGACATGTTCGCCAAGAACTCGGATTTGTATCTGGAAGTAAGCGCAAGTTGTCTTGCTTTTTCTTCCAAGGAATGTCTGGCTTGTTCTACTTCCCTGTTTTTTCTTTCTACCTCACTGTTCTTTTTAGCGAGTAATCTCGCTTTTTCTTCCAACTCTTCGTTCTTTTCCTGTAGCTCTTCCCTTTGGTCCTTGAGCATATCTTCGGATGCTTTGAGCGATTTTGCCTGTTCTTCCAATCGTTGGTTGGTGCTCGTCAACTCTTCCTGTCTTCCTTGCAACTCTTCCGTCAGAGTTTGGGATTGGATCAGAAGTTCTTCCGTTCTCATACCTGCGGCGATCGTGTTCAATACGATCCCGATACTTTCGGTCAACTGATCCAAAAAATTCAAATGGATCGGAGTGAAACTGGAGAAGGAGGCAAGTTCTATCACCGCTTTTACTTCACCTTCGAATAACACAGGTAAGACGACTATATTGATTGGAGGGGCTTCTCCTAAAGCCGAATTGATCTTGATATAACTGGAAGGTACTTGAGTAACAAGGATCCTTTCTTTTTCCAGAAAACATTGGCCGATCAGACCTTCTCCCGGATAAAAACGATTGGATACATTCTTCCTTTCTTGATAGGCATAACTGACAAGTAGTTTGAGAACCGGTCCTTCTTCCACATTCTCCGTTATGAAGAATGCTCCATGTTGTGCGGAGACAAGAGGTGCAAGTTCGGACAAAATGAGTTTACTAACGTTGACTAAGTTCCTTTGCCCTTGTAATAACCTGGTGAATTTTGCAAGGTTTGTTTTTAACCAGTCTTGTTCCGTGTTGATCCGAGTGGTTTCTCTTAGGTTACGGATCATTTCGTTGATGTTATCGGATAAGGCCGCTACCTCTCCGGCCGCTTGGATGGTAACCGTTCGAGAAAGATCTCCTTTGGTCACCCCTGTTGCCACTTCCGCAATCGCTCTCACCTGAGCGGTTAAGTTGGAAGCAAGCTGGTTCACGTTATCCGTAAGGTTTCTCCAAAGACCTGCGGCCCCCGGCACACTCGCTTGACCTCCTAATCTTCCTTCGATACCTACCTCTCTTGCAACCGTGGTCACCTGGTCCCCGAATAGTCCCAGTGTATCGATCATATCGTTGATCGTATCCGAGAGTTCTGCGATCTCCCCTTTTGCTTCCAAATATAATTTTTTCTTTAAGTCCCCGTTTGCAACGGAGGTCACCACCTTGGCGATACCCCTTACCTGAGTGGTCAGGTTATTCGCCATAAAATTCACACTATCCGTTAAATCTTTCCAGATACCGGCAACCCCTTGCACATTTGCCTGTCCGCCCAGTTTACCTTCCGTTCCCACCTCTCTTGCCACCCGGGTTACCTCGGAAGCGAAAGAATTCAACTGATCCACCATCGTATTGATCGTATTCTTAAGTTCTAAGATCTCTCCTTTAACATCCACTGTGATCTTCTTGGATAAGTCACCTCGAGCTACCGCTGTAGTAACTTCGGCAATATTTCGCACCTGACCGGTTAGGTTCGATGCCATCGAATTCACACTATCCGTTAAATCCTTCCAAGTCCCGGCAACTCCGCGAACATCCGCCTGGCCACCTAACTCTCCTTCCGTTCCTACCTCTTTTGCTACTCGGGTTACCTCGGAAGCGAATGAATTCAACTGATCCACCATCGTGTTGATCGTGTCTTTCAATTCGAGGATCTCTCCTTTAACGTCCACAGTGATCTTCTTGGATAAGTCACCTCGAGCTACCGCTGTAGTAACTTCGGCAATATTACGAACCTGACCGGTTAGGTTCGATGCCATCGAATTCACACTATCCGTTAAATCCTTCCAGGTTCCCGCAACTCCGCGAACATCGGCTTGTCCACCCAGTTTACCTTCCGTTCCTACTTCTTTAGCAACCCGGGTCACCTCGGAGGCGAATGAATTCAACTGGTCCACCATTGTGTTGATCGTATTCTTAAGTTCTAGGATCTCTCCCTTAACATCCACTGTGATCTTCTTGGATAAGTCACCGGTTGCAACGGCCTTTGTAACTTCGGCAATATCACGCACCTGACCGGTCAAGTTTCCGGCCATAAAATTCACGCTATCCGTTAAATCCTTCCAAGTTCCGGCAACTCCGCGAACATCGGCTTGTCCACCCAGTTTACCTTCTGCCCCCACCTCTCTGGCCACACGGGTCACCTCGGAGGCAAACGAGTTCAACTGATCCACCATCGTGTTGATCGTGTTCTTGAGTTCTAGGATCTCTCCCTTAACATCCACTGTGATCTTTTTGGATAAGTCACCGGTTGCCACCGCTGTAGTAACTTCGGCAATATTACGAACCTGACCGGTTAGGTTCGATGCCATCGAATTCACACTGTCCGTTAAATCCTTCCAGGTTCCCGCAACTCCCTGCACATCCGCCTGACCGCCCAGTTTACCTTCCGTTCCCACCTCTCTTGCCACACGGGTTACCTCGGAAGCAAACGAGTTCAACTGGTCTACCATCGTGTTGATGGTCACTTTCAATTCGAGGATCTCTCCTTTAACGTCCACAGTGATCTTCTTGGAAAGGTCCCCTCGAGCTACCGCTGTAGTAACTTCGGCAATATTTCGCACCTGACCTGTTAGGTTCGATGCCATTGAATTCACACTATCCGTTAAATCCTTCCAAGTCCCGGCAACTCCACGAACATTCGCCTGTCCGCCCAGTTTACCTTCCGTTCCTACCTCTCTTGCCACCCGGGTTACCTCGGAAGCGAATGAATTCAACTGGTCTACCATCGTGTTGATGGTATCCTTAAGTTCTAAGATCTCTCCCTTAACATCCACTGTGATCTTCTTGGATAAGTCACCGGTTGCCACCGCTGTAGTAACTTCGGCAATATTTCGAACCTGACCGGTTAGGTTCGATGCCATGGAGTTCACACTATCCGTTAAATCCTTCCAAGTCCCGGCAACTCCTTGCACATCCGCCTGTCCGCCCAGTTTACCTTCCGTTCCCACCTCTCTTGCCACACGGGTTACCTCGGAAGCGAATGAATTCAACTGATCTACCATCGTGTTGATGGTGTCCTTCAATTCGAGGATCTCTCCTTTAACGTCCACAGTGATCTTTTTGGATAAATCACCTCGAGCTACCGCTGTAGTAACTTCGGCAATATTACGAACCTGACCGGTTAGGTTCGATGCCATGGAGTTCACACTATCCGTTAAGTCCTTCCAGGTCCCGGCAACTCCCTGCACATCCGCCTGGCCACCTAACTCTCCTTCCGTTCCTACCTCTCTTGCCACCCGGGTTACCTCGGAAGCGAATGAATTCAACTGATCCACCATCGTGTTGATGGTGTCCTTCAATTCGAGGATCTCTCCCTTAACATCCACAGTGATCTTCTTGGATAAGTCACCTCGAGCTACCGCTGTAGTAACTTCGGCAATATTACGAACCTGACCGGTTAGGTTCGATGCCATCGAATTCACACTATCCGTTAAATCTTTCCAGGTCCCGGCAACTCCGCGAACATCGGCTTGTCCACCCAGTTTACCTTCCGTTCCTACTTCTTTGGCGACCCGGGTCACCTCGGAGGCGAATGAATTCAACTGATCCACCATTGTGTTGATCGTATTCTTAAGCTCTAGGATCTCTCCCTTAACATCCACTGTGATCTTCTTGGATAAGTCACCGGTTGCAACGGCCTTTGTAACTTCGGCAATATCACGCACCTGACCGGTTAAGTTAGATGCCATGGAGTTCACACTATCCGTTAAATCTTTCCAAGTTCCGGCAACTCCGCGAACATCGGCTTGCCCACCCAGTTTACCTTCCGTTCCTACTTCTTTGGCAACCCGGGTTACCTCGGAGGCGAATGAATTCAACTGATCCACCATGATGTTAACGATCTTGGCAGTCCTAAAAAATTCACCTTTGAGAGGTCTTCCGTCTATCTCCAGAGACATGTTCTGAGAAAGATCGCCGCCTGCCACTGCACCGATCACCCTCATCACTTCGGTATTCGGCTGTACAAGATTTCCAATCAAAGAATTGATAGAATTCATACAAGTACCCCAAGAACCGGCGGAAGAAATGCCGCTAACCCTTTGTGAAATTTTACCTTCTTGTCCTACTTCATTGCTGATCCTTTCGAACTCTTTGACCATTCTATCGTTCTGGTCCATGATATCGTTCAATAAGTCGGAAATTTTCCCTGCAACCCCTACTTGGTCTAAAGGCATTCGTTTTGAGAAGTCTCCTCTCTTAAATGCAGTCAGCACTTCCAATAATTGTTTTGGGCTTAAAGAGTCTTTGTCTTGTTTTGGATCTAATGTCGGGGCATTCTTCATGGCAGGACCTAAACCTATAATAAAAGGTTAATGCACGCAAGGGAGAATGATGACGTAAAAAGCCGGGAATAACAACAAAAATTATTTCAAAAAATAGATCGTAAGGCTTACGTTAAACGAATAATCCCCTGTCACATTTCTTGTGACAGGGGATTATAAATATTACAAAAAAGAGTTATTCTCAGACTTGGAAATTTATTCCAAAAGTTTATGATCGTAGGCGTAACGAACCAACTCTTGTGTGGATTTCAAACTCATCTTTTCAAAAATCCTGGCTCTATATGTGTTTACCGTATTTACACTTAAACCCAAATCTCCGGAAATAGATCGAACGTTCTTACCTTTTACCAAAAGCATAAGGATCTGAAACTCTCTTTCGGAAAGAGTTTCATGAGGAAGTCGGTCCGTCGGTTTAGAAAGTTCTCTCACCAGCATCTCAGTCGCCTCAGGACTGATATATCTGGCTCCTTCAATGACCTTACGCACTGCTGAGATAAGTTCATCTCCCGCACTGGCTTTAGTGATATAACCGGATGCGCCCGCTTTTAAAGCCCGAACCGCAAACCTATCTTCCGGATACATGCTTAAGATCAATACCCTAGTATCAGGAGAAAGTTTATGAACATATTTTAATATATCCAGACCGCTCATCATAGGCATATTTATATCCAAGATCAACACTTGCACGGGCCTGCCTGCAAGGTAATCCAAAACCTGCTGTCCATTTTCCGCCTCGTATACGATCTCTATATCTTCCTCTTCGGAAAGGATCTTTCTTAAACCTTCTCGGATCAATAAATGATCATCAGCGATCAATGTGGAAATCATCGGAACTCCTCCGTATTTCGATTTGAGATTGGAATTTTTACGATCACACTTGTGCCTTTCTCCGCTTCTCCCGAAACGGAAACTTCCCCACCTAAAACAACCGCTCTTTCTCTCATGCCGATCAATCCTAATGATTTGGACTGGTTCATCTTTTTAGGATCGATGCCGATCCCGTTATCTCGGATCTTTAGAATGAGAAAAGCGCCTTCTTCCAAGCAGGAAACTTGAATGAAACTCGCCTCGGAATGCCTGGCTGTGTTAGTCAATGCTTCCTGGAAAATACGGAATAACGCAATGGATGCTTCCTTTCCTAAGGATAGAATTCCCGCAGGGATCATAATTTCGCAGCGAATCCCCGTCCTTTTTTCAAAGTCCTTTGCATACCATTCTATCCCTTCCAATAATCCTAAATCCTCTAAAATTAAAGGTCTGAGTTCCGTGGCGATCCTTTGTACGGACTCTATACCCGAGTCCGCCACCTTGATCATGGATAGAAGTTCGGATACTAATTTGGAATCGGAACCGTTCGATTTTTGAAAATTATTTTTTAATAATGTAAGATCTATTTTAAGAACGGTCAATAATTGGCCTAACTCGTCATGTATCTCTCTTGCGACCAGGAGTCTTTCTTCTTCCCTTACTTCTTGCAGCCTAGCCGACAAAGCTCTTAATTGTTCTCCCGAAGTTTTTAGATAATTTTCCGAGTCCCTTCTCTCGAATACCCTCCCAATCTGAGAACTGATATGGGAAACAGCTTCAAAAAAAGAAGGATCGGCGGATTTATTGCCTGAATAAAATTCCAAAACTCCGACCAAGTTCTCTTTAACTAAAATAGGAATCCCGATCGCCGCTTCAATTCCCGCCCTAATTGATAGCTCTTTTAATTCTCCTTTTAGATAAGAAGGAAAATTTTCGAGCAGGATCGGTTTTCTAGATCTTCTGACTCTTTCGGAAAGAATGGATCCTTCTTTTCTGGATCTAGTCCTTATTAAATTTCTAAACTCTTTTAAGAAAGTCTCTTCTCGAGAGAAGGAGATGGAAGAATATTCCGGTCTTTCCGAATCTTCCGACGTTAAAAATACGAGACCTAATTTCCATTTTGCGATGAGGCAGATCCTGTCCACGGAAAACTGAAGTACCGATTCCACATCATTTGCTTCGTTCGCTGCAGTGGCCACTTGTTGTAAAAGATTCAGTACGGAGATCTTTTTTAAGAGTTCCTCTTTTGTATTTTGATCTTCCGAATCGGACCTATCATGAGGAGCTTCCTTGGAAAATCCTTCGGATTCGTAGGAGAGAGGTTCGGAGAAGGAGCCATAACTCGGCTCTTGGTCGATATTCGAAAAGCCTTGCACCCCGCGATTATCCGATTAAAATTTTTATCTTTCAATCCGTTTTTTCGCCTAACAACGAAGAAAAAGAAAATAGTAATGTATTAACTCGAATATTGTAACGAGATAGATAGGTATAATATTCTTATTTTTTAAAGATTAAATGGATATAAGAGGGCTTTACCTCTTGTTGAGAGAACTTCAAACCAAAATCCTCTTTTCTTTCCCTAAGTTTTTGATATAAAATTCCGCCGTTATACAACGCTTCTATTTCCAAAACAATCCCTTTATTCGGATCGGAGCCTAGTGTTTCGCTTACCCGATTGACTCCTTGAATGGTCCGAATGATCCCTTGCACATCCTTATCCAAGTATTCGTCGTAACTCAGTCCTTCTATTTTAATCCGGATCAGATTTCCAGGTTTCCATTTATTGGAGATCTGTTCCTTGATCTTAGGATAGGCTTTTTCGACTGATCTTTTGATGGATTCCTGGACACCGGTGTCCGGATTAATATGAGGAGAAACTCCGGAAGAATTATCCGCTGCTATGATCCGGGCGGTATTTACATCAAAAATTTTGAATCTAAGTACGGATTGATAAGAATGAAGCCTAGTGTCTTCTATCCTACCCAGGTCGGTGACATCGGTTTGACCCACGAGTAATATCTGAGCCTCGGACTCATTAGCTAAGGATAATATTTTCTCCTCAAAAGAATTTTCCGAAAAAGCCGCAGAGTCCATCTTCCCCTCTTTAAAAAGAACACGATAGAATTGTTTTTTATCCAAAAAGTCGAAATCCGTAAAGATCCGAATAAGCTCGTTTTCCGTGACCCCAACTTTCCCTTTTATGTTCGGTTTTCCTAATATTCTTTCTTCTATGAACACTAAAAACTTGGGTTTCCCAAGCTCTTTGTATCTTTCTTTCAAAGCGTCTTGGACCGCTTTTTGGTTCACTTTTCCTTTGGCATCGATTTCCAAAAGTCCGCTCGCCGACCTTCGAGTCGCACCTATTTTAGAATATTCTAATACAAAACCTTCCACGGAAGAATTAACGATACTTTCCTTTAATTTTCCACCGACAACTTGAGCGGATCCTTGTATTAATTCCCCCAGACCGTTTTCCAAAATTTTCCGTTTTGCGTTCAATTCCGCCTCTTCCTCATTTCGTCCTTGGACGTTCTGCACATATACGAACTCTTCTTTTGGATCTTTTACGGAGGAGAGGCAGGAAATCGAAAAAGTGCAGGATACTAGAAAGAAGAAGGAAACAGGGTTAAAGATATGGAATTTCATACGATCAAAGAGATATTTCAAAAAATTGGACCCGTTTCCAGCATCTTCGTTTCCTAAAGAATTATAGGAAGGCTTGGAAAATTAGTATTTAGCCCAGTTTGGTCTCGATCTGGATCGGATGAGTCAGCGTTTTGTGAACAGGACAAGCGTTTGCAACCTGCAAAAGCCTTTCTCTTTCTTGTTCGCTCAAATTTCCTTCCAGTTTTACGATCCTTTGGATCTCTGTATGATCTGTCCATTTTGTGAGATTCAGTTCCACAATCACTTCTTTCAGAGCCATTTTTTTTCTTTGTGCATACATTCGAATAGTAATATCAGTACAAGCTCCCAAGGAAAGAAGAAGGTATTCATGAGGAGAAGGTCCGAGATCCCCTCCACCATCTTCCTTGGATTCATCCGCGATTACTTCGTGGTTTTTACTTCGAAGGATTGTTTTGTAATTTTCGGGGGTACTAAGAACCGTAACTTCTATATCGCTCATAAGGTAAGAAGGATAGGAGATCCGCTTTTAAAAGCAATCCGAATATAGAAGATCACCGCTAGTGGTTCTTGAATTTCTCAGAGAAGAATTCACCCTTCTTCTCTGAGAAAAATTTCACTCAGATTTCCGAAACGAGAGCCGCTTCCGGTTCGTTTTTTACAGGAGCAGATTGTTTGGATTGAACGTATTCATTCACCTTATACATGATGGCTGCAGTTACCAAAATGGCCGTAATCACTACGTAACCCAGGTTCGGATAACCTTGGATATATCCGCTCGGTGTCTGGATGACGATCAGTCCAGCTGCGTAAGAAGCAATTCCTCCGGATAATTGTTGTAAAGAAGAACTGATCGCCATATAGGCTCCCCTATCTCTCAGCTCAGGCATGGCGGAATTCAACGCATTAGCAGAAATTACCCTTCCCGTTATCACGATGAATAATGCGGAATTGATCAGTATCACAAACCAGAGAGGAGAGATCCCCATTGACGTATAATAGAATAGGATCATACAGGTGATTAACGAAGAGTATAAAAATACAGAATACTTTCCGAATTTATCCGCCGCCCTACCGATCAAAGGTCCGGCCGCCATACTTACGATTCCCGTTACAAAATATACTAAAGGAAGATCTTCTAAAGAAATCCCTAAATTATGAACACTGAATGCGGAACCGAACGGCATAAGCATATATCCGCCAGTTGCCAAAAGCATTATCGCCAAAAATCCCGGAAGATAATTTGGATTCCCGGCGGTTACGACCAAATGTTTGATCGCCTTATTTTCCGTTTTTTCGCTCAAATGAGAAACGATAGGTTGCAGATTAAAAATTGCCGCAATTCCTACAAGGCCGCTGATAAGTGCGATCATCCAAAAAGGAGATTGCCATCCCCAAATATTAGAGAAAAATACACCGATCGGAAGACCGAAAACTTGGCTGGCTGCAAACGCCGTCATCACAAGCCCCATCACTCTTCCTCTAACTTCCAGAGGAAATAGATCCGCAATGATCGCAAAGCTGATAGAAGCTATGACGCCGCCGAAAAGTCCCGTTACTATTCTTGCAAAAAGTAAAAATTCATAATTCGGCGCAATTCCGCAAAGAACGGTCCCTAAAACAAAACCTCCGTAAAAAAATAGAAGCATCTTCTTACGATCGAATCTGTCCGCAAAACCCGCCGCCAATATCCCGGAAATCCCCGCGCTAAATGCATAAGCGGAAACCACTAGGCCGAACTTGGACGTGGAAATTTTCAGTTGTTCCATGACCTGAACTCCTAATGGAGATAAGATCATAAAATCAAGAACTACGGTAAATTGGATAAATGCCAATAATGCGACTACGAAGATTTGGTATTTACTAAACGTAAATTTCATATTTATTCCTTAAGATCATGATCTCAGAACGGACCCGGGGAAATTCATTCTAGCTTGTTTTAAAACGTTTCCCCACCAGTACAATTCATTCAATAATTTCTCCGCCGAAGAAGCGTAACGAAATTCCTCAGTAGGTCTTCCGTTATGGAACCTGGCATGAGCCCAATGAAAACTGACGCAGTCCCGAATGGTGGTCATTCTCAACTCGGCAAATACATTGCGAAGCTGCTCCACCGCTCTCAAACCGCCCGAACTTCCCCCGTAGGAAACGAATCCAAGAGGTTTTGCACTCCATTCCTCATGAAGCGAATCAATTGCCAACTTTAAATAAGCAGGATATCCGTGATTATACTCCGGTGTAATTACTACAAAAGTATCGGTTTCCGCTATTTTATCCGAAAATAAGGAAAGATCCGAATCCATATCCTTTGACATGTCCCAAGGAAGAGAAAATTCGGAAAGATCGATTAGATCCGTCTCAAATCGGTTATCTTGTCTTGCAATCTCTTCAAACCATTTTGCGACTGTCTCTCCAAATCTCCCCTTTCTAGTACTGCCTAATATAATTCCTAATCGTAAGTTCGTACCGGTATTGATCTTTTCTAATAACATTATAGGATACCCTTCTTCTTTTTGGTAATTATATTCTACAAGTTAAAGTGAACTTTAAGTAAATACCCAAGATCTGTTTTTTTCTCATTTTTTCGAAAAAAAACTGAAAATGTTTGTGTTTAGACTTCGTTTGAATAAAATCTAATACTAAAGTTCACTTTAAGTTTAAATTCAGGAGAATGTAGTGGATAAGGACGAGTATTTAAGTATCGGACAGGTATCCAAAAGAAGCGGGGTCGCCTCCTCCGCTTTACGTTTTTACGAAGAAAGAGGACTGATCCGTTCCGTGAGAGCAGGTTCCGGTCACAGACAATATCCTAGACATGTTTTGAGAAGGATCGCATTCATCGTATTTGCCCAAAGAGTAGGACTTTCCTTAGAGGAGATCGCCGCAGAAATCGCAAAACTTCCCGAAGATCATACTCCAAACGGACAGGACTGGTCCAAACTTTCCCGAACCTGGAGTTTACGTATCGAAGAAAAGATCGCGGAATTGCATAGATTAAAGAACGGTCTTTCTGTTTGTATAGGATGCGGTTGCCTTTCCCTTTTTACTTGTAAATTAGCCAACCCACAAGACAAATTGGGACGATACGGTAGCGGCCCCTTACGCTGGATGGGAAAATCGAAAAAACAAAATTAATCTTCATGGATCCGAGGCAACACTCGGATGAAAAAACGTGATAAACCGACAGGTGCCTTTCGGCACCGTAAAAAATTAGCCCTCAACTCTATCAGTTCTGGAAATGGAAGTTCTTCTGTATCCAGTAATAGGAAGAAGACTTTTACTTTCCCGACCCTGTTCTTTCAAGGGCGATTTTTGTAGAAGTGCCTACAAAAAATCGGCTCCCATTTCTCTCCATCTTTCTAAGTAAATTTATTATAATTCGCTTATTTTCCCCCATTTATTCTCTTTTTCTACTTAATTTGACAGTTTTCAGACTGATCCATATATGATTTTGAGTCCTAGAATCAATTTAGTCCTTTACCAGTTCTACACTCTTCCTTTTATTGGCTTTCATGCGTAGACAAAGGTCTAAGTCCCCAAAAAAGAGCAGAGTTCGGAACCTTCTCCCCTTTCTTTCCCGATTTTGCGTAAGAATCCTTTTTTTTACCGGGACCGTTTTATTCGCCCAAGAACCTAAGAACGTAGTACCTAAAAACTCGAAAGAAGAACCTCTCGTTAAAAGGCCTATCACCTCCGAAGGAGGAATTGTCGTGCAGGGGAAGAGAGACCAAAGGGACCGGGAAATTTTCAAAACTCCCGGGAGTATCTCCAGATTCAATGATCAGGATATCCAGGACACTGGGATCTCAAGGACCAACGATATAGACAAGCAGGTACCGAATTTTGCGATCATAGATTCAGGATCCAGAAATTTCACTTATTTTAATATTAGAGGAATGAGAAGTATCGCCTTCAGCGAACCTGCCGTCGGTATGATCGTGGATGGCGTTCCGCTAGCGGATAACGTAGCTTTGAATACGGAACTTTTCGGTTTGGACAGTATAGAGGTCCACAGAGGTTCGCAAGCCACTGTCTTCGGCAAAAATTTCCAAGGCGGCGTGGTGGAAATTAAAACCAAAAAGCCCAATAATCTTCCTCAAGGCAGATTTACAGCTGATTTAGGAAATTATAATAAAAGAGAATTTTCCTTCTTTTACAATACTCCGATCGTCAAAGATAAACTTTATATAGGAGTGTCAGGTAAATCCACCGAAAGGGACGGATATCTGAATAATATTACGGGATTCAATTACCCGAATAACCTCCTCTCCGATATTCCTATAGAATTTTATGCGACACATCCGGACGGCAGGAGCGGAAAAGCGGGAAGATTCAGGATTTTCTGGACTCCGAACGAGAACTTGGAAATCGATCTGCAAGCCAGTGCGGAAAGTTTTAACGACGGTTCTTTGAACATAGTCAATTATCTGGGATCCAAATCGGAAAGATTAAAAAGTGTTTATAAAGGATGTGCCGTAAGTCCGGAAAACTGCGACGAGAATATTAGAATTTTCATAAATAGAAGCAATGGAGCCCGAAAGGTTTATTGGGACTATGAAGGAACATCCAACGTTACAGGAAATACGTACTCCAGTAATATCAGCTACAAACTACCTTCGGCAGTATTTAGGACCGTTTCCAGTTTGAGAAAAATGGCCATAGACCCTTTGACGGTCGATTCCGATTTCACTAAGAACGCACAAAGTAAGGGCGAATATGTGGAACATACGACTACTCAGACCCACGAAGCTACTATTGAATCTACGGATAAAAAGGACCCTCTTCAGTTCAAGTTAGGCACTTTCTTTTACCATAGGATCTCTGATAGTACCAATACAAGGGAATATCTGAAAAACACATATACTTATCGGACGTTCTCCGGGTTGTATGCGCCTACAAGACAAACACATCATGCCAGAATAGAAGATCAAACTATCAGTCTGTTCACTCATAATAGTTATACATTCTTGGAAAAGTTTACGATCACCTTAGGATCCAGAATAGAGACCCAAAAGATAAAATTGGATCATAGCCAGGATGCAACCGGATTTTTACCGAATAATCCGTACGGAGATATACGTATTCTTTCTCCGGAATATAGAAGGGACGATTCCTACCAATACAACGTATCAAGATTAATATTCGATTATAAACCTAACGATTCTTTTATGATCTTTATCGGATTGAGCAGGGGATATAAAAATGCAGGTTACAGTACTGTAGTAAACCAATCTTCTCAAGCGGATTTTAAACCTGAAATTAATGATACGATAGAAGCGGGAATAAAATCCGAATATTTCAAACGTACCTTAGGTTTGAATTTCACTCATTTTTATACGGAAACGCAGGATTTTCAAGTAGTAAGAGCAATTTCCATCGCACAATCCGTGAACTTAAACGCGGAAAGAGTCACCATTAGAGGTGCGGAAATAGAAGCTTATGCAAAACCCTGGAAACCCCTTCGGCTAGGATTCTCCGCAGGTTACACCGAAGGTATATTCAATAAATTTTATGATCGTATCTTGGACAAGGACTTCGACGGAAAACAAGTCCATTTCATACCCAAATACGATATCGTAAGTTACTTACAATTCCGTTCCAATTGGGGCCTATTCTTTCGTTGGGAATTCCAAGCCGTCGGAAAAATGTTCTTTGCTGCGGATAATACCATTTATAGCAGCCCTTACGCGGTAACCAATCTGAAAGCGGGTTATGAAGGAGAGACCGTCTCAGCCTATATATACTGTAATAACGTATATGATAAGTATTATTTCACTTCCTACTTAGACGGAACCTTCCAGGCAGTTCCGGGAGCGCCTAGAACCTACGGATTCATTATAAACTATAAAATATAAGGATCAAATCCAGGAGATTCAAAATGAAAAGGATAATAAAATTGGTGCTGATCGTTCTAACGATTCACACTTTAAATTTTTGTAAAGAACTTGAGGGAGAAGAAAAATTGGATACGAACGGGATCCTACAGGTGCTCCTTTCCAAAAAAAATTCCGGAAGCGAAGGGGAAAACCTGGGACTTACGATTGCGTATAGCCATAGGTTCACAAGACCGAACGGAGAGATATTTTTCTGTAGAGAATATTCCACCGCATATTTGGAAAAAAAAGCGGAATGGGAAGAAGGCCTGGACGATTTTATCGCGGAAATGAAAACAGGGATCGATCTGGACCTTAAGATAGACCTAATCGACGGTCCTTGTGTGGTACCGAATAAAATAAGCGCTTGTATTTATGAAGGTGTAGACGGCATCAACGACCCGATCCCTTACGCATATTCCTATATCGGAGAACGTGAATATTTAGTCCCTGCAATGCAGTATTACGGATTTACTTCCACAACGGCAAAGGGGGCCTGCCAGGAAGCCGCAACGGCATCCGGTATCGGTTCCATATATAAATGTTACGTGGAAGGTCAGTGTTGGGAATAAAGATATATAAGATTTCTTTTATTCTTTAAATTATACGCCGGGATCTCCGGCGTTTCTTGATACCAGCCCTAAATACTCGAAAAATTTCAACGAATAACCTTTTCTTTTTTTCGAGAAGATTTCATTCTTTCTTTTGAGATCAATATCCCGATCCCGGTAAGAGATAATATCCCCGGAGCCAATCCTAAGATCACCCATAGTATTTTCGTAAATAACCCTCCAAAGGTCCCAAAATGTAAGGGGCGAAAAGAATCCAAGATAGAATGTATAAAATTTTCTTTTCGAAGCTCCCAAACTTTCAACAATTGGGAAGAACGAGAATCGAAAACCAAATAAGAACCGAATCTGCTCCGAAGAGGATGATCTTCGTTCTCCGTTCCATACAACACGACCGGGTCTCCTTCTTTGTGGTGAGGAAAAGAGATAAATCCAAGTTTGAATCCTGAGATCTTGGATTCGGCTCCTTCTATCATGGAATCGATCGAAATCGAATCATCCATAAATTTTCCCAACTGTTGGGAAGGAAATCCATCGATCAAAGTATTGACGGTCGTACTTAAACTCCACCAAGCCCCCGTAAAACCCAACATTAGATGAAAGACCAAAGTGAAAACTCCCGTTAACTTATGAAGGTCCGAAAAAAACGTACGAATGGATTCCAATGTCCTTAACCTGAAAAGATTTGCCCAAATATTTCGGTATAAAATGATACCGCTGATCCCTTGGAAAAAAAAGATAAGTCCCAAAAAACCGATCATCACGTAACCGGTATTTCCCAAAAGTAAGGTATAATGAAGATTCAACATCCAGCCGTAAAACGAATCGGAACGATCTTCCTTCAGCTTTCCTTTTACTTCTCCCCTATAAGGGTCCAATAGAATGACGGACTCCTCCTTAGTTTCGGAATCCGAAAAATGCACCCAAACCTGATCCGGCTGGTCGGGATTTTCCGGGATCAACCAACCTGCCAGTATATGAGAAGGGATCTGTTTTCTCAGTTCAGCCTTAAGAGAATCTATCGATCTTCTAGTCCCGAGAGATTCGATCTTGAACTCCGCCGGATCCAATAATTGATCAATCTCCCTTGCGAAAATCAAAAAGGAACCGGATAGTCCTACCAGAATCAGAAATACGGAACTGAAAATACCTAAAGAAGAATGTATTTGATAGAGTCTTTTTCGGCTCATTTTAGAAGGATCCAAGGTTTCATTGATCTATCCACAATAAGATATTAAGTCTCAATATCAATTAAAATACGATAAAAGGACGAATGCCTAAAGCTTAGGGGTTCCTACCTTAGATTTTAAGAGAATGTTTAGACAACCGAGTCTAAACAATCAAACATGGAGAGAGTGCCGAACGCAAAGCCCATTAAACTTTCGGAAAAGGAATTTACTAAAATTTCCAGGGCCCTTGCTGAGCCGCGGAGATTTCAACTCTTACAGTGTATCGGAGCTAACGAAAAACCTACCGCCTGCAGCACTCTGAATAAATCCCAAGATATTAGTCCCGCTACACTTTCCCACCATATTAAAGAATTAGAAAATGCAGGCCTGATAGAAACCTCTAAGGACGGCAAATTCGTGAATATCGTCCTAAGAAGAGACGTATTCAAGGCTTATTTGGACAAACTTTCCCAGCTATAGATCGAACCGACCGACGCACATTCCAACTTCATTATTTTCATAATTATCGAAATATCAAATTATTTCATAAACTAATACTTCGATGCTTGTCTAACTATAAAATTATTTGATCCGAATATTCAGGAGTGATCTTATGAGTCAGTTGAAAGGTAAAGTCGCGGTGGTAACAGGAGCTTCTAAAGGGATTGGGGCTAGTATCGCTAAAACATTGGGTTCCGCAGGCGCTTCCGTGGTGGTAAACTATTCTTCCAGCAAGGAAGGTGCGGATAAGGTTGTGGCAGAGATAGAAAAAAGCGGAGGCAAAGCGATCGCAGTGCAAGGCGATATGTCCAAATCTTCCGACGTAAAACGTTTGTTTTCAGAAACGAAGAAGGCGTTCGGTTCCGTGAATATTCTAGTGAATAATGCGGGTGTATTCGAGTTTGCACCGTTAGAAGCGGTGACAGAAGACCAGTTTCATAGACAGATGAATACCAACGTTCTAGGTCCGATCCTTGCTACACAGGAATCTCTAAATTATTTCGCTCCGGAAGGTGGATCTGTGATCAATATCAGTTCCATAGTGAGCGAGATCCCTGTTCCGAATTCCGTTGTGTATGCCTCGACGAAAGGTGCATTGGATACAGTTTCCCAAGTATTGGCATTGGAACTCAGTTCCAAAAAGATCCGAGTGAACACGATCGCACCGGGAGGTGTGGAAACGGAAGGAGCGCATAGAATCGGAATGGTAGGCAGCGAGATGGAAAAAGCGATCGTTTCCAAAACTCCTTTGGGAAGGCTGGGGCAACCTGAAGATATCGCGAAAGTCGCATTGTTCTTAGCTTCGGAAGATTCTTATTGGCTTACCGGAGAAAGGATCAGCGCATCCGGAGGTTATAGGTAATATCCCGAAATAGAAACGCGCCAGGG